>JBQGED010000075.1:0-3965 GCA_052039425.1 Sphingobacterium griseoflavum
GCGCATTCAAAATGGCCGGGCGGCTGCAAAAACACATCACCTTTGCCCGCCACAATCTGGTCCACGATGGGGTGTTCGGCGAGATGGTGGTAGTGTCATGCCGCAATGTGATGATTTATTTCAATACCGAACTTAAAAAACACAGTCTCGAGCTGTTTTCCCGCAGCTTATGTCACCAGGGATTTTTATGCCTTGGCGACACCGAAGCCTTGGATCCAGAGCACATCAATTTATTTTTTCAGCTTTCCGACAGACGTCATCGCATCTACCAAAAGATGCATGCCAGGCTTAAATAACTGGAGTGCCTATACCTATGACAGTCGCTACGCGTCCGAAAATCCTGGTTGTCGACGACCGGCCGGAAAACCTCACGGCTATGCGCCACATTCTGAGCAAGGTCAATGGTGAGGTGATTTGTGCGGAGAGCGGTAATGAAGCGCTCAAACACATGTTGCGCAATGAGTTTGCTGTGGTCTTAATGGATGTGCAGATGCCGGAAATGAACGGTTTCGAAACAGCAGAATTGATCCGCAGCAACGAAGAAACCAAAGCTGTTCCTATTATTTTTGTCACCGCTATCAATAAGGAAAAACAGTATGTGCAACAGGGCTACGAGCTTGGCGCGGTGGATTACCTATTTAAGCCCTTTGACCCGCAAGTGTTGCGCTACAAAGTGAGTGTTTTTGCGGAATTGTTCAGAAACCGCTGCGAATATGTTGAACTCGCGCAAAAGAACCAATTGATTCTCGACTCAGTGAATGAAGGCGTATTAGGTCTCAACCCCGCAGGTGAGATTATTTTCAGCAATCCTTCCGCTGGGCGCATGCTGCAAATGAACCGGCAGTTGCTGGAAGGCCAGAATATCGTGCGTTTTATCCAGGAATACCAAAGCGTGGCATGGGAAAATACAGAAATTTACAGCACCTGCATGGCTGGCAGGACCTTTACACAACGCGACCTGAATTTTTTGCTGCATACATCCAAAGATTCCTTTCCGGTAGAATTTTCCGTAACACCGATGAACAATTCAAAAGGGTTGCTGGAAGGATTTGTATTGGTTTTTGAAGACATTAGCGTGCGCATAAAAGCCGAACAGCAACTGGCTCAGCTTGCTGAGTACGATCCTCTCACCGGACTCGCCAACCGCCGTCTCTTTTACCGCATGCTGCCGAAAATTCTTGCCAAGGCAAAACGCTTCCGCCATAGCGTGGCACTGCTGTTTATTGATATCGATCATTTCAAAGCGGTTAACGACACTCTCGGCCATGTGATCGGCGATTTATTGTTAACCCAGGTCGCCGGACGTTTAAAAAGTTGCGTGCGGGAAAGCGATACAGTGGTGCGCCTGAGTGGTGATGAATTCACCATCATCGTGGACGGCGAGCTGGATCATAACGATGTCGGAAAAATGGCCTCTGGGATTGTCCAAAAAATGACCAAACCATTTGAATTGAACGGCAACCTAGTGCATTGCTCTGTTAGCATCGGAATTGCGATTACTCCGGATGTACCGCCAAAAGCTAATGACCTGATCAAGGCCGCGGACGTCGCGATGTACAACGCCAAAACCAAAGGCCGCAATAATTTTCAGTTTTATGATGAGAGCCTGAGCCAACAAGTTTCCTATCGCGCTCGTGTGGAAACCCAATTTCAGAACGCTTTGGAGAAAGGCGAGTTTCATCTGGTTTATCAACCGAAGATCGGCATGGCCGATGGCAAACTAAAAGGCTTCGAGGCCTTGTTGCGCTGGGAGTCCCCTATCCTCGGAGTGGTATCACCAGCCTCCTTTATCCCTATTGCCGAAGACAGTGGACGCATTCATGAAATTGGCAATTGGGTGCTTGGCCAAGCCAACCGGCAATTAAAAGAGTGGGTGAAGGAAGGAAAAATCAATGAGGATTTCAGCTTGTCAGTGAATTTTTCCGTCAAGCAGCTCAACAATCCGCATTTTTTGCTTCATCTGGAAAAAATTCTTAAAGATGCTGATGTGGATCCCTCGCATTTAGATCTCGAATTAACCGAAACCACATTGATGTCAGATCCCAACACCATCATTCCGCTGCTACGTGTGCTAAGTCAGATGGGCATGACCATTTCTGTGGATGATTTTGGCACTGGCTACTCATCACTGAATTACTTAAAAATCCTGCCGATCCACAATCTGAAAATCGATCAGTCGTTTATCCGCGACCTGTTCCGAGATAACAACAGCGAAATCATCACTCGCTCGATTATCAACCTGGCACATAACCTGGATTTGCGCGTGGTGGCTGAAGGCGTTGAAACGGAAGAGCAAAGCGATTTTTTGCGGCATCACGGTTGCGATTTCGGCCAGGGCTATCTTTTTGGAAAACCCATGCTGCCGGTGGATACAGATCATTGCTTTAGATGGTAGTGACGTCGCATCAAGTGTTGATTTTTCAACACTTGCAACCTCGCTTGAATTGCTTTTCAGGACAGTTCTGCTAGATTGACTGCCGCGAAAAACAGCGCCGCAGGGTCACCATGAATTTTCAGCAACTCCGTATTATCCGCGAGACCGTCCGCCAGAACTTCAACCTCACCGAGGTTGCCAACGTCCTGCACACCTCCCAATCCGGCGTATCCAAACACATCAAGGATCTTGAAGACGAGTTGGGCGTGGAATTGTATGTACGGCGCGGCAAGCGCCTGCTGGGTCTAACCGATCCCGGCCGGGAAATGCTGAAAATTGTCGAGCGCATGCTGCTGGACGCGGGCAATATCAAAAACCTTGCCGACCAATACAGCCAGCAGGACACAGGCCAGCTCACCGTTGCGGCAACGCATACACAGGCGCGCTATATCCTGCCCAAAGTTGTGACCGTTTTTAAAAAGCAATATCCGAAAGTCCATCTCCGCCTGCACCAGGGCAGCCCGAAAGAAATCGTGCAGATGCTGATGCAGGGGGACGCCGATATAGGTTTGGCGACCGAATCTCTGGGAGACATTGAAGATCTTGCGGCCTTTCCTTTATATAGCTGGCGCCACGCGGTGGTGGTACCGAAAGACCATCCGCTGAGCACGCGAGAGGAAGTCACCCTGGACGCGATTGCCGAATACCCGATCATTACCTACCACGAAGGTTTCACCGGTCGCGCGCGGGTGGAAAAAGTCTTTCACGATGCGGGTTTGACGCCGGACATCGTTATGTCCGCTTTGGATGCGGATGTCATTAAATCCTATGTCGAGTTGGATTTGGGCGTGGGCATTATCGCGTCCGTGGCGTTTTCACCCGAGCGCGACGTCGCCTTAAAAATGCTGGACTCCACTCATTTGTTCCTGGAAAACGAAACCAAACTCGCTGTTCGCAAAGGTCATTTGTTACGTCGCTATGCCTACCGATTTATCGAAATGTGTTCGCCGGATTTAACGGAAGCGCTCGTGATTAGCCGGGTAACTGGGGAGACCTGATATGGTGGGGTGGCAATTAGTTTGCCACCGGTTTCAATAATTCAAATTCAACTGGATTGCCACTGGCGGACGAAGGTGCAATCCAAACGTTAAATAGGCCGGGCTCGGCAATCCAGGAATTGTCCGGGCCGACAAATTCCAAATCACGGCGGCGCAATTCAAATACAATTTCCCGGCTTTCCCCAGGCTGCAGCAAAACCTTTTGAAAACCTTTTAATTCCCTCACCGGGCGAGTGATACTCGCAACCTTATCGTGAATATACAGTTGCACCACTTCCTCGGCGGCGCGCTGCCCTGAATTAGTAATACGCGCGCTTATGCGAATATCTCCATCCCAAGCGAGAGTAGGGGTGCTCAAATTGACTTCGCCGTAAGTAAAGGTGGTGTAGGTGAGACCGTGACCAAAGGGAAAAAGCGCAGCGTTGGGCGCTTCGCGATATTGGGTTTTAAATTCCACCGGTTCACCCGGCACAACCGGCCGCCCGGTTCTGCGGTGGTTGTAATAAAAAGGTTGCTGGCCGGACTCAAATGGA
>JBQGED010000076.1:0-8066 GCA_052039425.1 Sphingobacterium griseoflavum
ACATGTTTGGGGCCGGGATATCCATTTAACTCTGCCGCTTTGGCATAACCCATACCTTTTCCCGCCAATAAGCCGTTTATGTCCGACTCGGAAAGCGCTTTAATTTGTCGTGTTTCTTCGCCGCTATAAGGGGAAGGCTCAGCCGCTGAAATTGGTCCGGCGGTTAATATGAGCGCACCTGCTAATAGGCTATTGATTTTTCTGTGCATATAAAAATTTCCGTGTCCGACATAACACATGGACGTGCTTGAACGATTTAATCATTTCGGCAGAGTAGCGGGTTGCATAACAGTGTCAAGCCTGGAGCTTGTTTAGAAATAAAAAAACCTGCTGGCGTTAACCAGCAGGTTGGCGGGATTAATGATTTACGGAATGCTTTTGCAGATCAATCGCGGCGACGAATATTCATCTTTCTCGCGGCTGCCAATAGCGACAATAGCAATAGCGCCAACATATCCACGCTACCGCCGGTAGGTTGTGGTTCTGGTTCCGGCTGAGGTTCAACGTCAGGATTGCCGGAGGTATTCTGCGGATTTTCGTCGAGCTGCAGCAAATAGCTCACCAGCAAATCTTTTTCCTCATTACTCAGGTTTTGCGCATTGCCATGACCGGGCACATTAAGAGTGTCGTGCAGGCTTATCGCGGAACCATCATGGAAATACGGCGGTGTATGCCAAACGCCTTTCAATGTCGGCGTATCAAAACCCGGTAAATCGCCACCCATTCTCGATCCAGAGAACATGGTGGTAGTGCCCACGTCGTGGAGTTTATTTAACGCACTGTCGGTGTAGTCGGGGCCGGAGTGACAGTTGCTGCAATTCAGGCGGTCGTAAATTTTCTTCCCGCGCTGCGCGCTGTCGGTGAGGCTGCCGTCGGCATTTCTGAATGGACTGTCCGGCACACGATCCAAGGACGTTACATAGTCCGCCAGTGCGTCCAAATCGGCATTCAACCCTTTTTTGGGATCGCCCAGAGATTGATTGACAGTGCCGTTGTTGTACAAGGCGTTATCAATAAATCCGGTGCCGCTAAAAGGACCGCGCATATCGTGTTCAAAATCCTGGATTTCATCAAAATTACCGGTCCAGTGAACGGGGCCGTGACCTGTGCCTCTGCGCCCGTGCAGCGTAATGGTGTTGCGTTTGCCTTCACCGCGATTAGCAAAGTCAAATGTGCGACCATCTTCTCCGCCATCCAAATGGCAAGTCGCGCAGCTGATGTAATTTTCTTTGGTCATGCGCACATCCCTGGAGTTGTAAAATATCTGCTTGCCTTTAAGCACAGTTGCGCTGAGCTTCTCATTGCTTACCACGTTAATCTCGGCCAGTTTGGTAAATGCGTTGGCCGAACCGGATATCAGTTTGGAAACATCCACTACTGACACACTGCGCGACATAAAGTTATGCACATAGAGGTAGCCTTTGCTGTCCAAAACCAATCCCTGGGGCGCGAAACCTACGTCGATGACGGCTATGGATTCGTTCTTTTGAATATCGTAGACGTGAATTTCCTTATTGCCTTGTATCGCGGTAAAGATGATGTCGCCATAAGGGCTAAATACCGAGGCCATGGGTGAATCGGCATCGTTGAAGTCAATTCGACGAGCGGGTAAGTCGGTGCCGGTTTGCAGGTCTACTGGCACAACAATCGCGCGGGTGGTGGAATCGAAGGTGGGTTCGCGTCCATCGCTGAACAATCCGCGTTCGATATTATCTTTTTTCGCCGTTACCCAGGCTTGACGACCATCCGGTGTGATGCTGATGCTGTTCATGTAATTCGGCAAGCCTCTCGCGGTAAAGGTATCGTCGGGCTCCTCCGCGTCAATCACACCTTTGTCGATGGCAAGTTTAATCACATTGAGCAGAATCAGATTGTTGGCATCAAACTCATACAAATCACCTGCAATATCATTCGAAATAAAACGGGTGACGTAGAGTCTGGCACCATCGGCTGATACAGCGAGACCACGAACTCTTGGTGTAAAACCGAATTCGTCTTTGTCCAGCGTAATGATTTTTTCAATCTCAGCAGTTGCACCGTTCAGCACAACAATCTGGCCCGTCGCCTGCAGGCTGACAAACGCGCGTTGACGGTCTGGGTTAAATACAATTCCAAACGGCTGCGAGGCATAGCGCAATTTCACAGTTCTGCTGACGCTGTTCGATGCAGGATTAACGATGCTGATCGAGGCATCATCGTGATTGACCACCCAGAGATCGCCATTCGCTGCCTGAGCAATACTGCGCGGGCTTTTGCCTACGGCAATTTCGGTTTGCTTGCTCAGTACTTCTGGATTAGCGGGATTGACCTTGGTGATGGCCGAAATGGTGTCGCTATCCGGGTTGACGTTCCACACGCGATTATTGACTTCATCGACGAGAATCGGAGAAGAATTGGTCGGTAAATTGCGCGTTAATGGGAAGTGGATAATCTGGGTCTTGGTACATTGTTTGGTGGTCGCACCGGCGGAGATGGTGAGCGATACCACGTAACGGCCAGGTTCATTAAAGGTATGTTCAAAATTGGCCGATTTATTGTCGAATCCTTCGTCACCAACTTTCCATGTGTAAGTGGTGGCATTGGTCACGGTGCTGGCGAAAAACACTTTTTCACCGACCAAACCGTATTCTTCGGAAGTGATCGAACAATCTGCCAGTGTTACCCCAGAACCACCGGTAGGCACCACACCGGTAATCGTTATGCTATCGATATTCGGCCCTGCGCCACTGCCACCGAGCAGTGCCACATTTTTTCCGGTGCCGCCTTGAATATTAACGGTGAGCGTATTCCAAGTTGCCCAGGCGCCATTGGTTGGAAAGCTAAGGGTTTGCGTGCGGCCGCCGACATCCAACGTTAAGCTGCGCGCGCTATCACCACCGTTGGCATAGCGAATTTGCACTTGCAGATTGCCGGATAAATTGCCGTTGATGGCCTGAGTAATACTGCCGCCACTTGCCGGGAAATCGGCAAATCCAGAGCCGGAGAACCCACTGTGTTCCGTGGAAGCCACCACGCCGCCAGAGTGAGACATGGACTCCGCTTCAATCTGGACTTTGCCGCTGGCATCCGGGTTGACCGAGCCGCCCGTATTGCCGCCGAAGTCACCGGAATTGTTTTGATCACTGGTTTTAAAACGGTAGGTGTAGGCTTTATCCAAACCGTTTCCGGCGAGATCTTTTATGCCGCCCTTGGGAAGAAAGAGTTCATATTCTGAATTCGGGTTGAGAGGGTTGAGCGGTGCAAAATTCACCACCGTGTGGTTGATACCAAAATAACCTTCCACCACTACACCAGTGGAAACCTCGCGCAATTGAACAGTGGAATAATCCAGCGAGCGTGAATCAATCTGATCGCTCAACGACAAGCCGATACGCGAAGTCGTGGGCTGGGTGGAGCCGTCAGCCGGGTTCGCGTACATCACTCGCGGCGGCTTGGTATCCGGGTTAACGTCGTGAACCGCCATAAAACCACCGAGGTCTTTTTGGTCGTCGGTGACGTAAATTAAATTGCCAATGGGAACGGAAAATTGATTGTCCACTTCGGCGTCGTAATGAAATTGATTGGTGATTTTTGCCACCTGTCTGGGACTGGCGATATTGGCAAGATCGTACTTATACACGCCGCCGTTGGGTCGCATGCCACCTAAAAATAAATAGTCATCACCAAAACTCATGTATTCGGCGGCAGGGGTGTTGACGGTTCCGACTTGTTTGATGTCTCGCGGATTGGAGGTCACGTCATAAATCGCGACGGCCTCTTCACAGAATATCCACTTTCCGTAAAACCAGGTGATGTAGGTGTTTCTGAGGCAGCTGTGCGTATCCAGCGTCACCGGTCGGCCTGGGTTGCTGATGTCCAGTGTCACAACACCGTTGGCATCTTTGGGCGCGCCAAAGGCCAGCAGATTGCCGATGGGAAAAATAGGACCGGCTTTGATGTTGTTCCAGTTGCGCGTGGGAATGGCTTCATAAGACGTTGGTGAGTTCGGCGAGACCGCGTCTTTCGGATTGCGGACATCGCTCACGTCAATCACATAAACACCGTTATTGGTCGCGCCGACATAAATGTATTTGCCCTGCCAGCCGACCCCCCAAATTGCACCATCAACGTCGCCATAGTTGATGCCGGGCAAGCGCACTTCTTTGACGTGTGTCACATTGGAACCAATATTGGTGACATTCCAAATATCAATGCCCACGCCGCTGATGGACACCATATATTCATTGCCGTCGGGATATTTGGCGAAGGAAATTTGATGATTTTCCTGTTCGCCGCCGGCGCGATAAGAAGGGCTTTGCACCTGTTTTACGATGCGTGGGTTATAAGGGTCTCTGACATCAACAAAGGTATGTAGTCCATTACCGCCAATGGCGAGATAGCCGCCGTGAGCGGCGGGCTGGTTTTGTTTGCCGTAGCCGGCGTTACCTCGCACCAGCTTGTTGTTCAGAGCCTTGTTCAACAAACTGCTCGGATAACTGCCGTTGGGGAAATCTCCCGCAGATATATTTGAAAAGAGCGCCATGCCCAATCCAAACACAGTGCTTATCATTTTTTTCATGTTTGAAAACCCTTTTTATCGCGTATTGGTTTTGTTTGTTTTTGGATTTATCAACAACGCATGCGTAGATGTCTGTGGAAACCAGCAGCGTCACTGCCCAACTCGCCAAATCCACACCGTCAGGTGGATGTTTGAACAAATTCAGTCAGTGCCTCGCGGCGCACACGTATTGATGAAATAGCGATTGATCGTTGAGAACGTTATTAACTTTATTCTTGGTCTTTGGTTATGCATCAGCTGCGTTTGATTCTAGGTAGCTGCTTTCGCGCAATGTGTGAGTGGAATCAAAGTTGCCGGAAAGATAAAAAGAAATGCCGAAATGTGGAATTGAACTACCGCTTCAACTCGCTGTAAAACCGCGTCTTTTGCCAAAAAGTGTTAGTAATTCGTCCAAAAAGTTAAATCATAAAGGCGGCTGAAACCGTGATTAGGGAAAGATGCCCATTGCCACCGGCATGGAGATCTGGAGATAAGAGGGGATGCACAACAGACGCTTAGGGCTAGAGGATTGGGAGTATTTTTGCGGCATCTACTCGTCGTTGGTGATGGTGTCCGTAGTCAGGTTCAGCTTCTTAAATTTATTGGGAGCACAACCAAACTCATCCTTGAACAGCTTGTTGAAGTGCGTCACATTTTTATAGCCGACGGTAAACGCGACTTCGTTGATACTCGCATTGGGCTGATCACACAGCAAACGAGCAGCCTCCGTTAAACGGAGTTTGTTGAGATAGGCCTTGAAGGTAAAACCAATTTCTTCGCGGAGAATTTCATTGACCTTTTTGCGATTAACTCCCAGTTCTTGAATCAACAGCTCCATGTTTAATTCCGGGTTCGCATAGTGTTTACCCAGGTATTCCAATACGGCTCTTTTTTCCTTGTCCTTGTGTGACGTAATCGACAGCTTCTGGTAGGCCACCAAAGGTTTGTCATGCACAATTTTTGCTCTTATATCATGTGCAAGATGAGTGGAGTGAAGCTTGAATATCCATACCCAGAAGCTGATCCATGCGCTGCAGCAAAACAGTGCGAACACAACAAGATATTCCCATTGGTAATGGTGCAGGGTAATCCTTGATACCGCTATCCGAGTGGGCACGCCAACCGGGCCGTGTCTTGATGAGTCAAACGATAGCGCATAAACCTGGTCAAGCTGGTAGGTTCTATCGTGAACGCTGACGCCGTTTTCGATTAGCCACCACAATGGCACCTCCAAGCTGTCCAACGTTGCCACTTCCTCTGCTGATTCGCTGGAGCAATCAAACCAATGGGATGCAAAGCGGTAGGAATTATAGTTCCCCACTTTGGTTACTTTGGGATCGTAGGTGCGCAGATTAAGCGTGGCAACATTGTGTGGCGTACATTCGACGTCAAAAGACACTTTGTAATAATGAGAAAAATCAACAAACTGACCATCGGGTTGCTGAAATACCATCAGCAATTTCACATAGGGAAACTCGTCAACCGCGTTTAGCGTGTACTCGAATTCAATGCGCTCGGATTGATCGAGCACGCTAATAGAAGAGCTGTTTTCGGTGCGCTGATCTTTAATGGTTTCGACATGCCAGGGAATGGGACTTTCAGCGGCTGGCAGCAGCTCATCGCGACCGAAAAACATAAATACGCAAAGAGCTGCCGCCAGCAACGTCACCAGAACAAGCAGGCAAAAAGTTTTTGCTGCTTTTTTATAGAATTCAATCATGTTGTGCGGTGCTTTTTATTATTCTCCGGCCCGCAAATATATCCCATCTGACGAGCGTTAACATTCCGTATTGACTGTAACGCTATTTGCCAGCACCTTGTTTTAGTGCATTGAGGGTTTCCGTATCCACCAGCGTATTGTTGGTGGGCTGCGAAATGGTTGCGTGGTCTCTATCGAAAAGGCCCGAGCCGAATTTGTCCGTCGCGCCGGCATCCCAATAAAACGGTATCACGCCATTGTCGAGCGCTTTTTCGGTTACGTAGCGGTGCCAATAAGCGCGCGACGCAAAGTGACGCGCGCGTTCAGAGGCGGGAACCTGATCGTTGCGACGCATGGCGGAATATTCGCCGAGCAGAACCGGAATGCCTTTGCTGGTGAATTTCTCCCGCATCCAGTTCATCTCTTTGTCAATTTCCGCTTCCTCGCCCCAGGTGGGGTTGTGTTGAGTATCAGTCGCGGAATGGTTGCCGCTGCCCCAGTAGTAGAACGGATACGCGATAAAGCCCCAGTCTTGCGGGTCCTGCATCAGCGTGAATTGGTAAGGGGTATAGCTATGAACCTCAACCATCATCCGGCCGGGCAGGGTGTCGGTGGGCAATTGGTTCATCAATTGATAGGTGCGCTCAGCACTCGTAGACGGCCCTTGCACCACCAGTACCCGATAAGCATTTCGACCACCGGTAGCGCGAACCACGTCGATAAACGTCTGGTGATAAGACAGCAGAACGGCCATCTCTTCGGCTGTTTCCACATGAGGCTCGTTGGCGCTGGCGAACATCACCCTTTCGTCAAAATCTCTCAGCTGCGTGGCGATTTGCGCCCAATACGCACGTTGCTTGTAATTAACCGCCTGCTGGCTCGCGGGGTCCACGTTGGTTTCAAGCCAGCCGCCATCCCAATGAATGTTAACGAGCACGTAAAGATCATTCTCGACCGCCATCTGCACCACATCTTCAACATGCTGCAACCAGGCGCTGTCGATTTTTGCCGTGGTTTGATTGGCGTATTGATCCCAAGCGACGGGAATTCGTATGGCATCAAACCCGCTTTGCTTCACCAGCGCCATAAGCTCTGGCGTCGGCTTGGCATTCCCCCAAACGGTTTCATCGGTTCCGCCAACTGCCTCCAAGGTATTACCCATATTCCAACCGAGCCGAATTCGGCTCGCCAGCTGCACAGCATTGCTGGCCATGCCGCTAATATCGGGTGCAATCGGATTGCTGTTGTAATTGGGATAAGGTCCAACCATTCCCGTGCTGGATGATGAGCTGGAAGAGCTTGACGATGAGCTGGAGCTGGACGCAGCGCCAGAGCTTGAAGATGAACTTGAGGACGAGCTGGAGCTGGACGAACTACCGGTTGCGCTCCCGGTGCCGCCACAACCCACCATTAAGGTGACAAATATCAAAGACAGAACAATGTTGGCGATATTGGATTTCATTATGTTTTCCGTTCGGCAAGACATGTATTCAAACAGCTATTTAAGAACGCCATAATAAATGGAAAGCCCGCTTGGGCGGCCAGAGCGGCCTAACACTTTCCGCACGGTTTATGACAAAAAACGCTATGTGGCCAGGCAAGTTAAACAAATTTCCTTTTTGCTACAGTTGGGTATGGGGGCGGAGTGAATAGGGTCCGGAGCGAATAGGCTCAGGTCTTACAATTCACACGCATCGACCGATGTCAAATGTAAGACCTGACCCCGTCCTTCCTTCTGACATTGCGGACATGAACGATGGCGGCAGGAGTTGTACCACACACCATCGAGATGGCCATTTTCACAATATTCTGCGTGCCCACCCAATTCTG
>JBQGED010000077.1:0-11393 GCA_052039425.1 Sphingobacterium griseoflavum
CTTGTTTATCGCATGGCAAAACTTGTTTTTCACATGGCAAAAATAGTATTGCATCACCAAATCGTGTTATTGCATGACAAAATCTGTAAATAGAACCTGTTCAATGCCGGGATTGCCAATTTCCTGTTGCAGCAGACGTTGAATTTCCTGCAGGCAATCCTGCCGCAGTAATTCTTTGCCCTCGGCGGTTTGCAGATCTTCAAAAGACTTACCGCCGATCAACATGATCAATGCGTTGCGGATCATCGGTTGGTGTAATTCGACCGCACTGATCACCGAACCATCGCGCGTCATCAAGGTTAATTCGGCCTGCAAAAAGCGCTGTCGCCCGCGCACCGTAAAATTCACCATAAGCGCCGGTTTCAAGGGGTAGTAGATCGCGGGGGCTTGCGCTGGTGGCATATTTTCCGCCGCGACCTCAGCTGGCTCTGATGCCGGCGGGGATCCCAGAAATTTCAGCGCGGCTATCGTTGCCCCCACGGAGATGACAATGACACCAAGCAATGCCGCCGACAGCAAAATCAGTTTCTTTTTTCCACTTGGAGGTTTTTCCTGGTTGTCGCCATCGGCCATCGTCAAATTTCCGTCGGTATTAGTGGTTTATCTAACCGGTTGAGCAATTGCAGTGCCAAACGCCGGAATTCTGCTGCTCGCCCGCCAACGCCTGGCCCTGACCATTACAGAGATCAAATCGAGAAATGGCCGAAACGGCGCGTGACATTATGCCGTCGGCGGGGCTCCCCGTTTTTATTGTTCTATTCGGGCAACCTGCTTAGACGGCTAAATTAAAGATAGCAGACCACCGCCGACGTGCCGCCGGCGGTGCGGAGGAATTATCGTGAGTGACGCATAAAAGCGTCATAGCGACGTCACAAGGCTCAGACGAAATCGTCTACGCCATAATTCGCCTCAAGGACAACGGCTGTCGCCGCTGCGGAATTTTCAGCAGCGATGTCACTTGTCGCGCCCTGCTGCTCGTCGTGATCGGTGGCGGCTGTTTCACCACTATCATCGCGGCGCTGATCGGAAACTCCGGCATCCATCAGTTGCATACCTTGGTCCTGCAACAATTCACGCAGACGCGCCATGGACTGGTCCAGGGCGTCCCGAACCTGCGGGTTGGCACTGACAAAACTCACCACCGCCTGATCCTGATGCACGCTGATCCTCACCTGCAGCGGGCCTAATTCCGGCGGGTCCAGCTGCAATTCGGCAGAGTGGATCTGTTGACTGGCCAGCCACGCTGCGCGCTCCGCCAACGCCTCGGACCACTGGGCGTTGCCGAAGGCCATCTGTAAGCGCATGGACTGACTCGGCGCCAGCGCGGAAGATTGTTCCAGAGCGGAAAATTGTTCCAGCGCGGATTTGCTCAGCGCTGTAGCCAAGCTGGTTTGGCCTATGGAAGCGTCATCCGGCTGCGCCGCATCCGCCAGGATAAAAGCGCCAGAGGAAAAGCTGAGGGCCTCCGGTTTGCCTGT
Organism: Sphingobacterium griseoflavum; assembly: GCA_052039425.1. Taxonomy (GTDB): domain Bacteria; phylum Pseudomonadota; class Gammaproteobacteria; order Pseudomonadales; family Cellvibrionaceae; genus UBA5868. The sequence goes on from JBQGED010000077.1 coordinate 1,479, forward strand.
AGCTTCGGATGTGCCGGCAAGGAATTTGGCCGCTAAGGATGTCGCGAGGTCCGGCGATTCTTCGGTTAAGATCGAATCGCTCAAACTCTGATTGGTTAACACGCCATCCTGCGTTTTTGCGAGCTGCGCGGAATCCGGATTTATCCCTTGTCGGGTCTGGCTCAGGCTGAGCGAGAGACCATCCAAGACTTTGGTCCGCTGCGCAAAATCCAAATCCATGCCCTGCTCCGTCAGTCCATCCGATCCCAAGTTGGATGATGCGGGATTAAAGAACAGGAACGGACTGATCTCCGCGTCTGCGGCAAGCTGCTCATCCGTCAAATTTGTGGCGCCTCCGGAATTTTCATCCGGCACGTTTTTTCCGCCTGCCAACAAATCGACAATCGCTTTGAGGGACATGGGCTGCCCCTCCAAGGACGCGTCCAATTCCGGCAAATTCGCCGCGGCATTTTGCAAAACCATGGCAAGCGCATCGCGGATTTCCGGTGTCAGCTCCATTTCCGCAACCAAATTTTGCAGAAGCTCCTGATCCGCCGGGGTTAATACTTCGCCATTGGCTAGCTTGTTCAGGATATTGACGGGTGAGCTGCCCGCATCTGGTGAAGGTGCTGCTGCGCTAGCAGTCCCGTCTGCCATCTGCCCCTTCGTTATCTGGCCCCTGGTCATCTGCGAAAGGGCGTGGCGGAAATCCCCGCCCTCCCCTGTAGTGCGGGCATTGGTGGTAAGGCCGGTCGGAGCGGCAAAAGGTGAAGAACTTGCGGGTGCAGCGGTAGTGATCAAAAACGACGGCAACGACATGAACGACTTCCATAGAATGCGGTTAATCCGCACGGATTTTAGATATTGGGATTTCTATGGAGGGAAACGAGCAAGCCCTATGCCATGCGCGGGCGGGCCTGTAATTTAGGCGGGTTTGCGATCAATAGGTTTTCAGTTCGGCGCAGACAGCGGCAAACTCCTGCTCGACAGCGGCAAACAGTGTCGGCATACCCGAACGATTGTGCTCTTTGCCGAGCTGCTCGAGCTCACCGCACCAATCCCCGAGAGTGTTGGCGCCAATATTTCGGCTGCTGCCTTTGAGTCCGTGAGCTTCGGCGTGGACGACGCCAAAATCCTGCGCCACTACGGCGGTGCGTAATAATTCGATGCGGCGTTCGCCATCCTCAATAAACCGCATCACCAGTTCACCGAAACGCTCACCAAGCAGTTCTTGCAGCTGCGCCATCATCGCGGCATCAATTCTTGCGTTTGCGGTAGTCGCCATGTTTATTCCTCCCATATCTATTCTTCATAGCTCCAGGGAAACTGAACCTGCACACGATTACCGGGCGGCAATATCTGCAGGGATTCGCAGATCGATGCCACCAAGGTCAGACCGCGACCGTAATACTGCACCGATTTTTCCGGCGTGTGTGGCTCCGGCGTTTCCTTCGGGACAAAACCTTTGCCGCTATCCACCACGGTAACGGTGAGCATACCGCCGTTTTCGCGGGTTTCATGGCGGAATTCAAAACGTACATAGGCATCTGTCAGCGCCTCGAGCCCCTCTTTGCGCAGGCGGTAATATTCCGCAAATCCTGCGGGCGAACTCTTGATACTCGATTCCAGCCCCAGCACACCGTGTTCCAATGCGTTGTTGAATAATTCTGACAGCACCGTGTACAAGACGCTGCTGTTCTGGCGCAAACCGGGCACTTCGGAAATCACATGGATCAGCAGTGACAGCGGATTGAAGGTTTTCAACGACGAAGCCACCAGCGTCAGACTCAATTCCCAATCTTCCAAATAACCGTTGCGCATGCCGGATTTGGGCGCGATGTGATGAATTTGATCGCCATCGGGAACCGTGATATCCACCAGGGAAATATCGTCATCTTTTTCTGTGCTGCCGATATGCTCCTGGACGTTTTTTAAAATCTCGCTGTAAATCGCCGCCGGCTCCAAACCGCTGTCGAGCACAGCGTTGATATTCTCTTCGCCGTACATGTCACCGACGCGGTTACGCGCCTCCTGAATACCGTCGGACCACATCAGAAAATGGTCGCCTTTTTCCAGATGCAGAATTTGCGCATCTGCTTTGAAATCCCGATTGGACAAAACACCGAGGGGCAGATGGGTCGAGCGTATGCGCTCGTAGGTGCGGGTTTTATGGCGGTACAAAATATTGTCCGGCAAACCGCCGTTCCACACGCTGATGCGATTTTTCTGGAAATTGATATCCACGCAAGTGGCGCAGCAGAACAAACCAACGGGCAGCGTCTGATACAGTTTCTGGTTGATTTCCCGCAGTATGTCGGCGAGAGAAAATCCTTTGCCCACCATGCCGTAAAACGTCGAGGCCAGTGGCATGGAGCCGATCGCGGCCGGTAAGCCATGACCCGTAAAATCACCCAGTACCACAAACAAGCTGCCGCGCGGACTCACTTCCGCCAACAATACATCGCCATTGAATACCGCGAGTGCGGACATGTAGAAACGAATGATGTCCAGCTTGAGCGCGCCAGCGTGAGCGATTTTATCGAACACCTGCTTGGCGACATTCTGCTCCTGGATCAGATGCTTATTGTGCAGCGCGATCTGATCTTTTTGATGAGCGACAGTTTTGTGCATTTCACGCATGCGCGAAAAGGCTTTGATTTTCGAATCCAACACTATCTGGTTGTAGGGCTTGGAGAGAAAATCATCACCGCCGGCATCGAGACAGGTAGCGAGCGATTCCGCATCGGCAAGAGAGGTGAGAAAAATCACCGGAATCAATTCGTCACCGGAGAGGGATTTGATGCGCCGCGCCGCTTCTATGCCATTCACATTGGGCATGATGACATCAAGAAAAACCAGATCGGGGTGGCATTCGGAAAACGCCGTAATGGCGCTCGCGCCATCCTCCGCCAATACCACTTCATGGCCGGAACGCTGCAGCATGGATTGCAAAATGAGACGATCCGCGGCGGAATCCTCCGCCACCAGAATTTTCAGAGCTCCCCGGCTTTCAATTGTCATGCAGGACGTCTCGGCTGACCGACGGCCCCTTCACTCCCCGCGACAGGGGTGGAGATTCCGCCTTGCTGTTTAAGCCGCACCCAACGATTGTCCGGGAATACCCGCCACACCGGCCGGGGCGACAAGTCACGGATTTATTGAATGGTGAACAATTGTTCAAAGCTGGAAATGGAGAAGATTTTTTTAACTTCCGGCGAGCAATTGGTGATGGTGATTTGAGCGGTTTCACCGCCGGCGTAATCGCGCAGCACCAACAACATCCCGAGGGCGGAACTGTCCAGATACACGGCGTTTTTCAAATCGACGTTGTAACGCACCGGAATCCCGTTGGAAACATCTTCGTAACACTTGCGGAATTCGTCCAATGAGCTGGCATCGAAACGCCCATCCACCGCGATGGTCAGAGTCTTACTGTCAGCTGACAACGATGAGCTGATCGCCATAGGTTTTCCTCCACATAATTGGTCGGCCAAGTTGTTTTGCCCAAATTATTATTTTGTATACAAAAACAGCGGCGGACCTTCCCTGTTTCAAGGTCCGCAATCAAATGTGCGGCTTAAAGATCCGCACTTTCGGAAATCTGCGCCCGCTTCGTTACCAAGGCGCCTGTGTCGGTTCCCCAACCGGCTTCTTAAGCATAGACCAAGTCTCAACGCGCAAAGGCAATTAACACGTGCTGGTCTTTCAAGTTTGCATGGCTCTAACGCCAAAGGCGCAATCATGACGCGACAGGCGTCACAAAGCGTCGCAAGGATTACATAGGCCATAGGGCAAGACAAGTGGGAGTTGCATGGCAGCGGACGCGGGTTCGAGTTTGTCGCCTCTACCGTCCCGGTCTCGCGCAGCCTGCGAATTTCCCGGCTGAGATGGGCCTAACGCGGCGTCGCTAAGCCTCCCATAATTGCCGAACCTGGTCAGCCAGAGTCATGGGATCGAAAGGTTTAGCGATAACGCCTTTGGCGCCGAGTTTGTGCAATTCCGCAACGTCGGTGGGCTGCACACGGGCCGTCATGAATGCGACGGGAACCTGCCGCAGCATCTCCAGTAAACGCAGCTGCTGCAAGGTAGCTGGTCCATCCATTCCCGGCATCATCACATCGAGGAGAATAAAATCGGGTTGAAACCCCTGCACCGCCTGCAACGCCTCCTGACCGGATGAGCACGCCACCACCTCATAACCGCCAAAGGATTCCAGCACCATAGCGGCAATCGCCTGTATATCCGGATCATCTTCCACGTAAAGAATTTTCTGTAATAACGGCTGCACGTTTCACCTATTCGCAATGATGGGGTGCGATGTTTCCCAACCCTGTACGAGTATAGAAGTATGTCGACACCGCAAGCGTCAGCGGCTTGAAATAAATCAGCTTTTACCGGCTGCTGCTGTGTCCAGCGCTGCCACATTCGTCGTAGCCAAGGGAAATGTGATGAAAAATGTCGTGCCCAATCCCGGTGCAGAACGAAAACCTATAGCGCCGTTCATTCTCTCCACCAACTCACGGCTGATCGCAAGCCCCAAGCCGGTGCCCTCTTTTTTACGCGTGCTGGAGGAATCCACCTGACTGAACTTCTGAAAAACCCGATGGTGGAATTCCGCCGGAATCCCCGCACCGTGATCCTCCACTTCAATCCGTACGCTATCGCCCTGTAATGACCAGGACACCAGAGCGTCGCCACCGGCGGGCGAAAATTTTGCCGCGTTGGATAGGAGATTCGACATCACCTGCTGGAAACGCAAACGGTCCACACTGATCAGGCAATCGGGGCCGTCGCGCAACATCAACCGCACATCGTATTGCTGTGCGTAAGAAACGTTTTCGCGCAGCGCCTGCTCCAGCAGATCCCGCAGTGTCAGCACTTCGATTTTGAACGACATTTTGCCAGCGAGGAGTTTTTCCATATCCAGCAGATCATTCACGAGCATGTTCAGCCGGTGGCCGTTATTGAAGGCGATCTCCACCAGATCGCGACTGCGGCTGGATACGCCCTCTTTTTCCAGGCCGCGTCGAAGCAAGCCAAGAGAACCGATGATCGATGTGAGCGGTGTGCGCAACTCGTGGCTCACCACGGCAATCAATTCGCTTTTCATTTTTTCCAATTGTTTCTGTTCCGAAATGTTTTGCACTATGGTCCAGACGCGTTCCTCGCCGCTCACCTCCTGCACTCTCACCCCGCTGATCGCCACCTCAATGGCTTCGCCGGAACGCCGCAGCAGTTGTTTTTCGTGCGGACCGCAGCGCCCGCTGCGCATGAGTTCCGCTTTATGGCGTTGATATTCCGCCGCATACTCAGGCGGCATTAGGTCAACCCAGCGCAATTTGCGCAACTCGGCAATATCGTAATCCAGCATGGCGAGAAATTCGGGATTGCCTTCGACGAACCAGCCCTGCTTCAAGTCGCTGGACGCAATGCCAACCGGCGCCATCTGGTAAAGCGAAGACAATTTGTTTTTCTCCCGCTCCAGACTGATCTGCGCTTCCATCAAATCGGTAATGTCCGCGTGGGTGCCAGACATCAACAATGGTTTTCCCGCCGCATCCCAGGAAAATACCCGACCGCGATCGTGCACCCACACCCAATGGCCAAGCCGGTGTTTCATCCGGTATTTGCAATCGTGAAAATCCAGTTCACCGGCAAAATGCCGCGCCAGCAGCGCGCGCGACGGAGCGAAATCATCTGGATGGATCAAATCACTCCAGGTTTGAAAATTGGTGGGCTCCAGATCCGCAAGACGATATCCGACAATCGCCGCCCAGCGGTCATTGAATGTCATACCGCCAGTGGGAATGTTCCATTCCCAGGTGCCAATCCGGGTGCCCTCGATCACGGCCCTCAAGCGGCGCTCGTTGTCACGCAACAAATCCGCTTTGCGTCGCTCGCCAGTGATATCGCTGATGATGGCGATGTAGCCGTTAAAGCTGTTCTCTTCATAAAGCGGATTGCCGACGATACGCGCCCAATAAGTGGAACCGTTTTTGCGATAGCAGAGCATTTCCACATTAAAGGATCGGCACGCATAAAATGCCTGCCGCAGCTGGTCGATTTTTTCCGCTTCGGCTTCCTGCCCACCCAATACATCCCAAAAACGCGCGCCGTACAGAGTGTCGAGCACATGGCCGCTGATATATCCAAAACCTTCATTGATCCATTCGACGCCGCCGTCCGAGCGGGTGATGATCACACCGCTGCCGGTTTGGCTTGCCACCAGCGACAAGCGCCGCACTTCGGCTTCCCGGTTGCGGTGCGCACGGCGGATACGCGCTGCATCCACCAATTGCGCCACGGTGCTGAGCAGCGGCTGAATAAAATTTAGTAGTTCCGCGTCATATCCTCCCTGTCGGTCCGCAACACCGATGGCGGCAATCATTTGCTGGCCGAGAAAAATGGGAATACCCATAAGCGAGCGGGGTTGTTGATCGCTGCGCAAAATTTCTGCCGCAGTGGAATTGTTGAGCAGCACTGGATGTCCCGCCGCAATTACCACATCGACCAGCTCGGCAAGATACGCCGGCGGAATATTCTGTCGCTCTGCTTCTGCACACTCGATGGCATCGCCAAGACAGGCACAGGTTCTCAATAGCTGGGGGACACCATCGAAAATTAGCACTTCACCAATAAATCCACTGGCGCTTTCAGAAATTTCAAGCACTTCCTGCAGCAATGCGTCAAAAGCTTCCTGTTGGTTTTCATCACCGATAAAGAGCGCCTGTACACGAGCGATGGACGCCGCGAGGAGACGGCTTTTTGCCAGCAGCTGGCTGTCAATAATCATCCGGCCGAGATGAATCTGATCGCTTACACAATCGGCGAGATCGCGCAGAATAATACGCTCCGCCGGGGTAAGCCGGCGCCGCACGCGGTCAACCACGCACAGCGTGCCAAGCGCGTGCCCCTCAATGGAATAAATCGGCGCCCCCGCATAAAACACCACTCCCGGATCACCCGTAACGGCGGGATTGTCGGCGAAGCGCTCGTCCAGCCGTGCATCCGGCACCTCCAGTATGTCGCTGCCGCAGATCGCGTGAGCACAAAAAGAAACTTCGCGCGCGGTTTCAGTGGCGTTGAGTCCGCGTGTGGATTTAAACCACTGACGGCACTCATCCACCAGGGAAACCAGCGCGATCGGACAATGCAATATTTCCGAGGCCAGGCGCGTCAAACGATCAAAGCGCGGGTCCGGTTGCGTATCCAGAATCCGGCATTCGCGTAAAACCGCCAGACGTTCATTTTCATTTTGCGGGACGGGAGGTGTTTTCATAGATCAACCGCTCGCGTTCAAAAGAATTACGCTGGACTTTTGCTGGCGCCCAGGCGCCGCATGTTGCCCCACTGCTGCTTTTTACGCAGGAAGCGCCACCAGCCGATCAAGCGCCAGACATTGTTGTATTGCCGGTAACCGAAATTTTCCATTATGGCGACACCAGCGAGTATCAGCAGATCGCGCGCATGGCGAAACCGGCGCAGAGATATTTCCTCTAACACCAGCGACATGGTGCTGACGAATACACCGAACACAAAAAACATGCAGATATAGGCGAGGACAAATTCCGCGCTGAGAATTCCCAGCGCGTAGCAGACGGGAACCATAATGAGACCGATCAATTCCGCCAGCGGACCGAGCACATCAAAAATCAGCATGATTGGATAAGCGACCGTGCCGATACGGCCGTAACGCGGATTCATAAACATCTCTTTATGCCGGAAGAACACTTCCAGACCGCCTTGATGCCAACGTATACGCTGACTGCGCAGGACTTCCATGGACTCGGGCACTTCGGTCCAAACGACCGGTTCGGGCACAAATTCCATTTCGTACGGAATTTTGTTTTTCAAGCAGTGTTTGTGGATTTTCAACACCAGCTCAAAATCCTCACCTATGGTGGTGGCGTCGAACCCGCCCGCACTGATCGCCAGATCGCGACGGAAAACTGAAAATGCGCCGGAAATAATGGTCAATATGCCGAGGTTGCTCCACGCCAGGCGCCCCATCAAAAATGCGCGCATGTATTCCACCACCTGCAGCAGCGGCAACCATTTGCGCGGCAGGCGCACATCCACCACTTGTCCGTTTTCCACCGCGCAGCCATTGGATACGCGGATCGTCCCGCCAGTGGCCACCATCACTTCGGGTTTTTCCACAAAAGGCGTGACGGCTTTGAGCAGCGCGGAGGGATCGATCAGCGAATCCGCATCCAAGGTGCAGAAAATCGGATAGCGCGCCAGATCTATGCCCAGGTTCAGCGCATCCGAGCGCCCGCCATTTTCTTTATCGGCCACGATGAGATTCGGATAAATGGACGAGCGGTAAATCCCCCGCGGCGTTTTGTGCGCTAACTGATTTTCAAAATAGCGTTCGGTTTTTTTCAGCGCGAAAGTGTCGATCATCACCTGCAGGGTCCGGTCCTTGGAACCGTCGTTGACCACAATTACTTCGAACGACGGGTATTGCGTCGCCAGGGTGGCGATCAGTGTGTTGGCGATGGTCACCTCTTCGTTGTACGCGGGTATCACAATGGAAATTGGCAGCGTGATATCCGAACGCACCAGCCACCAGGTATGGTCGTCTTTTTCCCGCCGCTTTGTCCGCAACAGTTCAATCGCTGCCAGAGGAACTTGTAACAGGTAAATCAAATTCTGCACCAGTCCCAAACCGAGCAGCCCATAGGACAGAAATATCAACGGTGGCACCAGCCATGCACCGCCAGACATAACCACATCCCACCACGAGCCGGGCATCAAACGCCTCCTTCCTGCAGAAACTGACGCGCTCTCTGACCGGCCAGGGAATGAGTGCGGGCCAGCATGCCCAGCAGGCGGCGACCGGGAGCCCCTAGTATCTGCAGTACATCGGCCATACTCAGCGCAACCAACCAGTTTTCGTCGCCGAGCAGGCGCAGAATATTGTCCACGGGTGTGGGCTCCACTCGCGCCAGCTGCGCCGCGGCCTGCTGGCGCACACGCCAATCTCCGTCCACAACGCGCTGCGCAAGCGTGTCCGCAGGCAACAACAGCCCGGTTTTGTTGATCACCAGGCAGGCTGTGGCGCGCACCTGCGCATTGGCGTCGGTGCACAAGGGCAAAATATGTTCTTCAATCTGTGCGGCACTGGCGTGTTCGCCCACCACCAGCATGGCGGCAAGGCGCACAGGCAACTGCACCTCCCTGTTTTGAATCAGTTGTAGTAGCGCTGCCACCAGGCCTGTACCGCAGCGCGAAAAAATTTCGTAAATCAGGTTTTCCTTTAATTCCGGGTGCGCCAGCACATAGGCAATTATCTGTGGATAAAAACGCTCGTCCGCAATTTCCGCCAAGCCCTCGAGAGCCGCCAATTCCACCGCAGAATTTCCATCGCGCAATGCGCGCAACAACAATTGTGTTACTTCATCACCGCGCCAATAAACCAACAGGGAAATGACTTTGATGCGGCGGGCCGGTGGCGCAGATTTAAGTTGCCGCACCAGCCACGGATAAATGCCGGTCTCCATCAGCGCGCGCAGCAATTGCATCTGCGAGTCGCCGCGTTGCACACGCAAAAGGCGCGTAGCGGCTTCCAGCAAAACCGGATAATCACTTTTTTTGCTGACGAGAGTGGCGGAGAGATGTTTCAGCGGTGTGGACAGATGAATGATCAACGCGGTTTCCATCGCTTTTTGCCGCTGCATCTGCAGGGTTTCCCGTGCATCTGCAAAGGTACGGATCACCAGCAGCAGAAAAAATGTGGCGCTGGAAAATACCAGCAGCACGAGCGTCGTCTGCCAAACCATATCCAGCGGAAGCAAGGCGGGTCCGTTCATTGTTTAATACCGGACCAGAAAGGAAACATTGACCAGATCCCGCGCGTATCCCCGCTCTCGTTTTTCCTGCGCGGCTGACAGACCCAGCGCCAAGCGCGGGGATATTTGCCAGCGTGCGCCG
>JBQGED010000078.1:0-28418 GCA_052039425.1 Sphingobacterium griseoflavum
GGCCCCACTGGCGTGGGCAAAACCGAAATTGCCCGCCGCCTCGCCAAGCTCGCCAACGCGCCTTTTATAAAAGTTGAAGCGACCAAATTTACCGAAGTTGGTTACGTGGGCCGCGATGTGGAATCCATAGTGCGCGACCTGGTCGACAGCGCCATTAAACTTTATCGCGAGCAGGAAACCCGCAAAGTGCAACATCGCGCCATGGATGCTGCGGAAGAGCGCGTTCTGGACGCGCTCTTGCCGCCGCCGCGTCATGAAGAAACCGCAGGTGAATCCTCCACGCGACAGGTATTCCGCAAAAAACTGCGTCAGGGCGAACTCGATGATAAAGAAATCGAAATTGAAGTGAGCAGCGCATCTGTCGGCGTGGAAATAATGGCGCCGCCCGGAATGGAGGAAATGACGAGTCAATTGCAGAACATGTTTTCTTCCATCAACAGCGGCCGCACCAAAAAACGCAAAATGACGGTCAAGCAGGCCTTGAAAAAACTCGCCGACGAGGAAGCGGGAAAACTCGTCAATGAAGAGGAAATCAAAACGGCCGCCATAACCGCTGCCGAACAGAATGGCATTGTATTTATCGACGAAATTGACAAAGTCGCTAAACGCGAAGGCACCACTGGTGCTGATGTGTCGCGCGAAGGCGTGCAGCGCGATCTGCTACCGTTGATCGAAGGCTGCACCGTCAGCACCAAGCATGGCGTCATTAAAACCGATCACATTTTGTTTATCGCATCCGGAGCTTTCCATTTGTCCAAGCCATCAGACTTGGTGCCGGAACTGCAAGGACGACTCCCCATTCGCGTTGAGCTGGATGCACTTACGCCAGATGATTTCGAGCGCATTCTGACTGAACCCAATGCGTCGCTGACAGAGCAACATATCGAGCTGCTCGCCACTGAAAATGTAAAGCTTACTTTTACGTCTGATGGCATTCGTCGCATTGCTGAGATCGCCTACAACGTCAATGAAAAAACGGAAAATATTGGCGCACGTCGTCTGCACACAGTGCTTGAACGTCTGCTCGAGACCGTTTCATTCGGCGCCGGCGATACGGAAACCACTGTTACCGTGGATGCCAATTATGTGAACGAGCAGTTGGCTAATCTGGCACAGGACGAAGACCTCAGTCGGTTTATTCTCTAAGCCATGGCGGTCCCATCCGATATCAAACTGCGGCGCAAATCCAATTTGTTGGAAGTGCGCTTCGGCGATGAAGTGTTTCAGCTGCCCGCAGAGTTTCTGCGGGTTCATTCGCCATCGGCGGAAGTAAAAGGACACGGCCCTGGTCAGGAGCAATTGCAGTACGGCAAATTGCATGTGCAATTGACCGGCGCGGAACCGCAGGGCAATTATGCGTTGCGCCTGCTATTTGACGACGGCCACAACAGCGGTATTTTTACCTGGGATTATCTGTATGAGCTGGGACGCAATCAGGAGCGTCTTTGGCAGACCTATCTCGATGCGCTCAGCAGCAGCGGCAAAACCCGTGATCCGCAAACAAGCATTGTCAAATTTATTAACTGAGATGCCAGCCACGGCGGGCTTATTGATTACGAATCTGTCCGGGATTATTGGCAAAAAATAATGCCTTACCTTGGTCCACATATTCCTGAATATGTTTTGGTTTGCCAAATAAATATCCCTGCAAAGATTCACATCCCTGGGCAATCAGAAAATCCCGCTGAGCTTCCGTTTCCACACCCTCTGCAACCACCTTCAGATGCAGTTTGTGCGCCATAGCGATAATTGCTGTGGCGATTTCCGAACCGTGGGGGTCGTGAGGAATATCCTCGACAAAAGAGCGGTCGATCTTGAGACAGTTAATTGGGAAACGCTTGAGATAAGCCAGCGAACTATAGCCGGTACCAAAGTCATCAATGGAGATCCGGCAACCCAGATCGCGCAAGCGCCGCATCACATCGATCGCCATCTGCACATCATCCATTACCAGTGATTCGGTAAGCTCAAATTCGATTTGTTCGGGTTCAACCCCAGACTCCGCCATTATGCGTTTAATATCACGCAGCAGCGTACGCGAATAAAATTGGCGGCCGGACAAATTGACCGCGATTCCGGCGATGCCCACATTTTTTAAATAGCCTTTGTGTTGCGATAAGTGGAAGCATACTTGCTCCAACATTAACTGACCGAGACCATGAATAAGACCAGTCTCCTCCGCCAAGGCGACAAAACGCGCGGGACTTATTGGGCCGTCTTCAGGATCGAACCAGCGCACCAGCGCTTCCGCCCAAATCACTTTCCCCTCAGCCGATACTTGCGGCTGCAAATAGGCTTCGAGTGCCTGATTGCGAATAGCGTTGCGTAGTTTTTGCTCCATACGCAAGCTTTCACGCAACTCGAGATCCAGTTTATAAGAGAAGAAATTGACGCGATTGCGTCCCGATCCCTTTGCCTCGTAAAGCGCCATATCGGCATTACGCATCAAATCTTCCGCTTTTTCACCATCCGCCGGGTAAAGCGCAACGCCAATCGAAGCCCCAACTTCCAATGTATGGGCTCCGACGGTAATCGGTAAATTCACCGCATCCAGAACGCGCTTCGCCAAACTGGTGACTTCCGATATTTCATTGACCGGCGCAAGCATAATCGTAAATTCGTCACCTCCCATACGCGATACAGCATCCTGCTCGCGCACTGCGGCACGAATTCTCTGTGCCTGCTGTTGCAGCAATTGATCACCACCGGCATGCCCCAGCAAATCATTGACTCGTTTGAAGTTATCCATATCGAGCACCAGTACAGCCGCCTTAGCGACACTGCGCTTGGCTTTTGCCAAGCCAAAACCCAACAAATCAATAAAAAATCGCCGATTTGGCAACCCGGTAAGAGGATCGTAAAACGCGAGCTTTTCTAATTCTTTTTGCGCGTTTTTTAATTCCGTCACATCGGCCAGCGTGCCAATCATGCCTAAGCCTGCTGTCAAAGGCGCGACATTCTCCATCAAAAATTTTTCCCCACCCGTGTCTGTTTGATAGCGATATTCCACGAGTACAGCATGACTTTTTTGACGCGCCCGCTCCCAGTTAGAGTGATATAAACCCACGTCATCTTTAACCACATGACTTTCATGTTTTTCCCAAGCACCGACACCCGGCTGAGTGCCTGTAATTTTGTACCAGCGCTCATTGGCATAAACCAGTTTATTTTCGGCATCCAACTGGAAAATTCCGATGGGGGCATTGGAGGTGAGCGTGCGGAAGCGGTTTTCAGATGATTGCAAAGCAAGATTTTCACTGGCGAGATTGTCCAGCATACGATTAAACACATCCACCAACTCGCCGATTTCATCATCACTGCGCTTGGTGGCACGCCTGGACGAATAAGCATCGTCGACAATAGCCTGTGCAGTCTCATGTAATTCTTCGAGTGGCCGTGCAACCGATCTCATAACACGCTTCAGTATGCGCGTGACCAGCAGCAGAACTACGGCAATGAGCACGAGCAAAAGTGGAACAAAGAAGCGAAGATTCTCAAAAATGAAACTGCGATTGGCTACCACTGCAATGGTGCCTAGACTTTGGTCGAGATGCCACACCTCGCGCGTGGTAATCATCTGCCATCGCGTCTGTCGCACAGCAGCGTCATGCAAGCTTGCGCCGCACTGATATTTTGCATCGCCGCGACTGTAGTCACTAAAGAGATTGCCGGCCTGATCGTACAAGCACACCGCATCTACATATTTTTGGTATTTGGCAGACGATAAATTGAGTTGGCCGGCATTGGTGTCACCGAATTCAAGTGCGGCGCGAGAGCGGTTGCCGAGAATATCCGCGAGCACCTCCATGTCTCTGCGCAACTTTTTGTCGTTGAGCCAGCTCTCGATCACCACCAAACCCAAACCGGTAAATCCGAAGGTGATCAATATGCTGGACAATATGCTGCGCAGAACTTTGGTGCGGAAGGAGCGACGACTGACAGTGGTCATAATCTATTTCCTCACCACAGTCGCCAACTCCAGTAGCTGAGCATCTAAGGCCACGCCGCTGCTCCTGGCTCGTGACAGGTTCACTTCAAAACTCACTCTTTGTTGCCGCAAGCGCAGCTGAATGATAGCGTCCTCACCCAAACCGCGCCGACAGCCGTCGCACACCGTCAGCATCGACTTTTCATTTGCTTCCGCGATCAGCCGCTCGTATTCCACTTCATTAACGTCTTCACCAATTACTACGATTTGGCAAGCATCCAGCTGGCGCCTCACTGGTCGTACACTGAGAGCGCGAGCCGCGACCTTCTGCTCTCCACTAATGGCAAGAAGCACCGCTTCGGAAATCGGCTTACCCGCCAAGCAGACGTTCAGCACAGACTTATCCAATGGCTCCGCCTGCCAGGAGGTAAATCTCATGATGGCAACAATCACAGCAGCACGCAGCTCGCCTTCGCTGGGAGCCGCTACTGCATGGCAGAAGCTGAAGGTGGCAACACAGAGCAGACAGCGCACCAGCCATAAGCGTATGGCGCCACACCAGAACCCGAAGCCCTGTTTGAACATGTCGGTCCTCAATCATTTCCAAAGCGTGCCGTCGGAACGTAACAGGTTTACAAGCGAATAGCACAACAAGACGAATCGCCGACACGCGCGACACCATCCCTGACGCGGCAACCAATATGTCTAATTATTATCCACTTCGACAGTTCGACTGAATCTGTTTGGTTCGCAATTCCGGCATCCCTTATGAGAATAGTGCAGGGGGTCGAGAAGCGCCAATCTAAACGTCATAGCGACTCTATATAGAAGGGTGGGTGAACAGTGCGCAATTGGAGGAAACAATCGCGCGCAAATAAAAAAAAATGAGATAAAAATTCCAAATTAAATTTAGATACTGAATATAAATTCCCTTGTTCGGGATTCATTTATTTGGCATTTGTTGCCAAATTCCGTGTTTTGACGCTGTAAGTTCCATATTGTCCCGGCAATCAATATTAAAACAAACGTTAAAATTATTTGGCGCGCAAGGTGTCGCTTTATACCGCGTTGTGAGTGAAAAATTCGGCTTATATAATCCCCCGGCGATTTTCCCCGCAACGAGGAACTGCCATCATGAAGCCCTTTAATAAATCAACAAAAACGCTATTTGCATTATGTGCATCATCCTGCCTGCTGATATCCGGCTGTTCCAGCAGCGATAAAACCCCAAGTCGAAATGCTGTCAACAATCCCCAACAATCCCCGGATATTGAAGTAAGCCAAACAGAAATTAATGGCAATGTC
Source organism: Sphingobacterium griseoflavum (assembly GCA_052039425.1). GTDB lineage: Bacteria > Pseudomonadota > Gammaproteobacteria > Pseudomonadales > Cellvibrionaceae > UBA5868. The sequence goes on from JBQGED010000078.1 coordinate 5,234, forward strand.
ATAAAGGGAGCCATTAAGAACGCAGACGTATATTTTTATTCGCTTGCCGGTGAGGGACTCGGCAGCACTCCGTTCGCCAGCACAAAAACTGACAGCAGCGGCGCATTCAGCATAACCCTACCGAGCGCCTCACTCGGCGACGCAGTTTATATAGAAGTACAAGCGGCGGCCGACGGCTCATCAACCATGGTATGTGATGTCGAAGTCTGCGGCTCCGTAGGAGACGTTTCTGGCGAAGATACCAACGGAAACGGCCAACTGGATTTTGGCGAACTTGTTAACCTAACGGATGAATTTTATCTTTCCGGCGCCATTACTGATTTCAAAAATAGTGAAAGCCTACAAGTCAGCGTAACGCCGATGTCTCACCTTGCTGTGCAAAAGGCAAAGCGTAAAGGCAAATTGGACGCGGGCTCCATCAACGCGGAATTTAATTCTCTGGCCGCCTTGTTCAATCTGCCTGCGTCTCTTTCTCAGATTACCGCACTGGATCTCACCCGCCTGCCCGGCGGCAAACACAATCTGGACGCCGTCCGTTACAGCCTTTACAACGCTGCGGTTGCGGGTTACGCCAAAAAGCACCGCATCAGTATTGCAGCCGCGATCGCAAAAATTGAAGCTGACTTATATAACGACAAAGGCGAGGTCAATACCGCACTCCTGCTGGAACTGCTGGACCTGGCACACCAAGGTGCTAAGTGGCTGGCAAAAGGTCAGGAAGCTCTTCAAGAGCTGATTGCGCAGATCGCGCTTCTGATCGCACAACATGATTGTCACGGTAAACCAAAAGGTTGCGGACCCGTAAAACCAACTGATCCGCCTAAGCCCCCACACGGGGAACTGGCAAAAGTCAAAGAATTGGTGCGGGATTTCCGCTCTTGGGTGCGCGACCTCACGCTGCAAAGCAATCCGGCCCTCGCCAACTTCAAAGCACGCACCGAAATGGTCGGCCGCGTGTGGGAGGACGATATAAAAGTATTGGCCTCCGCCCTCAATGACGTGCTGCCGGGAGTGGCACAGGCAATTTCCCCCACCTACGACTTTTGTTATTACTGCGAAGTTGACGGTATGGCATTTGCCGCTGCCAGCGTTACCAAGGAATTAACGCTTGGCAATTTGCATTATGTACTCTCCAGCGACGGCACCCTCGACATCGAAGGCACCATCCGCGATGTGGACGTCGACATCCAACTGCTCCTACCGTCACCGGAAGAGTTCGCTACAGAGCATTCCATTGCTATCCAAGCCGGCCGGTTGACTCGCAACAACATGGAACTCGTTATCAGCAAAGGTAGCCACATCAGTGCTGCATTTGCGGATGGCGTGCGGTTTGATGAAATCATTTCTGGTGTACGCAACGATGTTGCTCCGGTCGCCACTCAACTCACAGCGGCCTTGAATTTTGCCATCGAAGCGGAATATGGCATCGCCCCCGGTGGCACTATTGATTTTGAAACTCCGATTACCGTGGATTGGCTGGAAACTGGTGACTGGTCTGTAACCGACGCCAAAGCACGCAGTGGCAGTTCATCACTGCGCACACCGCAAATCGGTGATGGCGAGTCCACCCAAAGCAGCGCCACCATCAATACCTGGGGCGGTTATTTGAGCTTCAACTACGCCGTTGAATCCGAAGCGGGTTACGATTTCTTCAACGTCTACGTCGACGGTGAAAGAGTCTTGGCCGCCAGCGGATTCCAGCCGGAGTTCAAGAACGCGCAAATTTTCCTTGCTCCTGGTGAACACACCATAGTCTGGGAATATGCCAAAGACGGTTCTGTCGGTCATAACAAAGATGCGGTGTGGATTGATGATATCCAATATCCAACTCTGGCCGGCGATGCATCGCAGGAGCTTGTATCTCACAACATCCTGAGCGGCAGAATGTCTGTCACCGCATTCAAGCTTGATCAGCCTTGGTATTTCGCTTCACAAGGTTATTTGCCGGGCGAAGTGCGCGTAAATGCAGTGTTCTCTAACCAGTTCATTGTGAGCGACAGTATCGAAGAGGATGAAATCTCGCTGACAATCGCCGCCACCATTGAAAATGCTGCGGAATTTGTACCGCCGCAACCTTACGATGAGGGCACTTTAGGACTGCTTGGCAACTACACGGTAAGCAACGATCTGTTCACTTTCAATCTGCAGGATTGGAGCATCCGCATCACGCCCGTCGGTGATCAAACCTACCGCTACGAAGTATTCCGTACTGGCGAAGACTCTCCAATTCAGTCTTATCTGGCTACGTCCACCAAAACCACGATGAAAGATGTCGCGGGCGATCTGATCGACAATTCCGGCATAGGTCTGCAAATTGTGGTGCCGCAGGAAGGCCTCTACATCACTACTCTGCTGAGATCATCACCCTGGGGCAACTACACGGAAAGCCGTTTTGACGCGGCCGGCGGCAATATTTACGGCTACCTGGTGGAGCCATATCAGCCGACGGAAACCGAGGAACAATTCCTGCGAATTGCCGCCGCATTCGAAATGCAGGTGCGGCCCTACGATTTGCCAGAAGTCACTCTGGGCAGTCATTTCACCAGAGATACCTTGAACGAAGGTACCTTTGACTTCTACCTGATAGTCGACGGCAAGCGTTTCAATTTCAGCTCGAACTACTGGTATAACCTGGCTGGCTACGGTGACGGCGATTCATCAGTGGACGCCAAATCGCCCAAGCTGACCATCACCAACCAGAACGGCGTTGCGCTCGAATTGGCTTTCCCAGACGTAGATGATGTCGGCGGCAAAAACGCTCGGGTTTTGGAAGGCAGTTTACGGTACAACAATAAAGTCTATGGTACCGTCAAGCGCGAGAAAGGCATCACCTTCATTCACTATATTGATGGCACAGGAGAATCTATCGAATAATGGTGTTTCAACGGTGACGCAAGGGGCGGCCTCGGCCGCCCTTTTTTTTACTTAACCGGATATCGACTAACGCAAAGGTGACTCTGTTGTATACGACTGGTATTGCCACCCTAAGCACGATTATTGTCAGCTGCGCTTTGTGTATGCCCGCCACGGCCAATCCTTTTCCGATCGGCGGAGAACTCAGCATCAGCTCCATCAACCTCAGCGAACCCGTCACCATCAAAGCCAATTTCGATGATTGGGAAACCGATGAACTAAAATCCGGCAACCGTTTGTACTCCAAACAGGTGGCGCGAACCAGCCTGATCCTCAATCATTTCCAAATCGGCTACAGCAAGCATCTTTATTATTATCTGAATTTTTCCAACGACACCGCACGACTCCATTATCTGGAGCAAAATGGCCGTCTGGATCAGGAAAAAAGCGCTTACTCCATTTATTTGAAGGCGAATAGTGCCGAAGCAGAAGGACTGCATTTGGGTTATACGGTTTCATGGCGCGGGTTTACCGTAAAAACCATTCTTACCTATCTGACATTACAGGATTTGTATTACGGGGAAGCGTCCGGGTTTTTTGATCCGGCGGAAACCTTGAATAATCAAACCAACATTGTCATCGACTACGCCTATCCAGAAGACAAGATTTTTGATCGCCCGGTGGACCCGCCGGAAGGCAACGGCGTCACTCTCGACATTAATGTGCAGTACGAATGGCGTGAACATTATGTGAATTTGAATATCGGCGAGGCGTTTTCCGATTTGTATTGGAATACAGCCCCCGGCAGCAGAATCGAGGGCAATATTAACAGGCTCGTCTCCAACGATGGGCCGACCTTCCAATACAGCCACTTCCGCACGCGCTTTCACCAACGTTTACCGGTGCATACGGAACTGAACTACAGATACCGACTGAAAGAGCGCTTCGGCACCGGCGTGGATTATGAGAATTTGGACAGAAAAGATTGGCTGAAGTGGGTTGGTGACTGGCATATCAACCAGCATTGGACCGGCAGCCTTACTTGGTCTCCAGAGGATCATATCTGGGGACTGCAGATCGCCCATCCAAACTTTATATTTGGGTTGGAAACCGACGACACGGACTACCGCAAAAGCCATTTTCTTAAACTGCAACTTATGGCGCGGCTGGTATTCTGAGCACGGGTGAAGCATAAAAAAGCGGACATCCATGTCCGCAACAAAACAGGCGGCCAAACAACGTTTCCGGCCGCGTAAGCGGGTGTTAGTGCAATGCAGGCTCCGGGTGGAGCGCGGAATATACGTTGACGAACGATGAGCGGTTGTTGATATTGATTTCCAGATGCAGCTTACGCGCAAGATCACTGGCCGATATTACCCCGCGGATTTTGTGCTCTTTGCGGTCCACCACCAAGTAGTGCTGATGCTCGTTATCTTTAAGCGTCTGCACTAAATCCCTCACCGTTGCCTGCCGTAGTTCGTGATAGTCGAGCGCGCGTAGGGTATTTTTATGCCGCATAAAATCGGATGCTGACAGATCATCCCGCGACATTCCTTTCGTCACACGTTTAAGCATTTCCTGCGCATTGAGATCGTCCAGACTGACGATACCGACAAACTGGTCCTGGTCGTTAACCACCAGTTTCATCCGCACATGCGAGCGCAGCATGTTTTGTTCGATATCCGCAGCGCGGTCGGAACTGCCTGCAACCAGCGGCTCGTGATATTTAAAATCTGTCATGACTGACAGCGCGGGGGAATCCAAGGTGACGGAATTGGAAAATTCCGGATGGGCCAATTCATCAACTGATTCAATTGGATAAATATTAAAACGCTTCATACAAAGTCCTCCACCGAATGCCAATGCGAACCAACGGCTCTGCAATCGCAGGGCAAAGCTGTAGACGATCGGCAGTGAAACCGGATGTAAACTGAAAATTTATCCCAAATAATTACGACATTTGGGACACAGACTGGTTAAACCTGAGCAGGAGGTGCGCGTATGGGATAGTAAGCGGTGGTATCGAGCTGAAGCGAAAATGCAAAATATTGAACCGAGTGTACGGGAGGTACAGGATCAAGCGGCTCTACCAGAGAAAGGGGATGCGGGTCTTCTTTTTCGTTATCGGCTTTTTTGTGGTTTTCCTGAGAGGCAAAACTCTGGACATGATCCGCCACCACAACGAAGCGTTTCGTCTTCGCAACATCCTGTTGGCGGGTATTCTCACCGGGCAAAAATGCCAGTAGAAAACTCAGCAACAACAGATATTTTATGGAAGTCCTGATCACATCACTTACCGATGGAGTAGAAAATAGGCCGTTTTTAGCAAACGGCACTTAACATAATAGCACCGCCTGCGACGCATCCTAAGTCAATTTTTACGGGTTTTACCAATTTGATAAATGCGTCTGCTTATAAAACAGGTTTATCCTCGTCCGCAACGCGCGCTGGCGCCACGCTCGCCGGCCCCGATACCGAAGGCTCTTCCGGTGTATCGATCTGCTGCGCCATTGCGCCGGTCTGACCGTCCGGCTCCTCCGGAGCAAAGGGTTCAAGAGGTCGCCGCTCATCCATCTGCACTTGTACACGATTGCGCGGGAGGGCACCTGGATGTTCTTTTTGCAGCCACATGATCATCTTTTCGCGGATCTCACAGCGCAGATCCCATGCGGTGGGACTGTTTTTTGCGCTCATCAAAGCGCGCAATTCCATCGTTTCGGGCTTGGAATCGATGATTTGCAGCACCTGGACGTTGCCATCCCAAAGCTTAGATTGACCGAGAAATTCCTTAAGCTTCTCCCGCATCTGCGCAATCGGCACGGTATAGTCCGTGTGCCAGGTCACCGCGCCGATAATCGATGCACTCTCCCGTGTCCAGTTCTGAAACGGTTTTTCGATAAAGTGACTGAGGGGCACTATGAGCCGGCGCCAGTCCCAAATTTTGATCACTACGTAGGTAGACGTAATTTCTTCGATCCACCCCCATTCACCTTCCACCACCACGGCATCTTCTATACGAATGGGCTGGGTCAGCGCGATTTGAATTCCAGCCAAAAGATTACTCAACACCGGGCGCGCAGCAAAGCCCACGACGATCCCCGCCACACCCGCCGAGGCAAATAAGGAGACGCCGATACTGCGCGCGCCGGGAAATGTCATCAGCATAGCCGCCACTGTCACCAGAAAGATGATCATCACCAATGCCTGGCGCAGTACCCTTAAGCGCGTGCGCATTTTGCGGGCCTCAAGATTGTTTTCCACGTCGATGCGATGTCGCGATATGGAAAAGTCCGTCAGAACCGTCACCACTAAAAACGCTACCCACCCCACCACACCAATGATGCATAAGGTTGTGATTTGCGAGACTGCTGCTTCGGCCCGCGGCGGCATTTGTACCAGGGGGAGAGTAAGTTCCACCGCCAGAATCATCATGCCGAGACGCACCAATCCTCGCACTCGTTCAACCAAGTGCGGCCATGGGAAATGGTGGTTGCGATCGGCGATCCGTCGCAGCAGTTTGAATAACAGCCAGTGCGCTATTACGGCGAGCAGAACAGCGGCGATGACAAGCGCAATTCCCACAATATTTTCTATACCCACGTGACTGGCAACTTGGTCCATCACATTGGCGGATTCCGCTGTCTGGGCGACGGCTTCTGGCATGGCGATTTCTCCATTAAAGGCTTATGAACCTAAAGAGAAGGAAAGTCGGCAGCATGCATTGCAAATTATTCGCCAGCTGGCGAATAACCCTTGAACGCCGTCACAGATGACATATGGGAAAATACAGAGGGGATGCAGTGGAGTAGGAGTTGTAAATATTCCTCCATCACCCACCAAAATTACAGACGTGGCAGCAGATGATCAGTCTCGCGCAACCACATCTAACAGGGGAAATTTGTGTCGTCCGAAAGAAAGCGTCAAGGAGACCACTTCATTACCTGACAGAGTTTGTTTGAACGTTTCGGGTTCGCGCCGGTCGCCGTCAGCAAATAAACCCAGCAAATACTGACTTTCAAAAATACGACTGCCGGATGAAGTGTTTTTTAACGTGACTATGGCCCAGCGCTCACCTTGCTCACTGCTCATTGGCACGTAACTCACCACCTGAAAGGCGCTGGAGCGAGGCTGAATATTGCGCTCATTAGGAAATGCCAATTTCACATCGGCGCCAATGCTCTGATCGATCATCAAAACATCATTCTGAGCCGATACGTGAGCGGCAAAAACAAGAAAAATAAGTGGCCATGCGCGTTTCACAATGAGTCTCCTTGAAAATGTCACACCAAAGCAGGCTAAGGCTTCGCCACTTTTGGTGCTGCGATTTTGGGTACCGCGGGTTTGACACCCACTTTCAGTACTTGGTTGCCCTCCAACTCCACCACAGTCCATATCAAGCCGCTCCATTCAAAATGGTCCCCGATGACCGGCTTACCGCCAATACGCGAGGCTGCAAAAGCACCCAGGAGCATTTGATCATCGACGGCGCCGAGATCCAGCGCGTACAGGGGAGCGAGTTCCTGCAACGTCACATTTCCATTCAAAATAAAGTCGCCAAAAAAGCGCATGTCCACTGAACGTTTAGGTGCGACGCTAAACAACTTGCCCAGGGCCGGCAAATCGTGATCGTGTCCAATAACACAAAGAATATCTCCCGCCATCAGACGTGTGCTGCCGCGGGGGTGGAGCAGCTGTTGGTCGCGAAACAGCGCCGCGATACGCGTTCCCTCGGGCATGTGCAGCTCACGTAATGCGGCTCCTATGCACCACTTTTCCGCGCCCAATCGGTATATGAACAGCTCCCATTGGCTGGTGATATGCACGCCCAGCCCAGCTCGCGAAATCGGCATTGGTATTGAGGGAACCACCACTGCGGCTTCTTTAGCTGCCCATGTGAGCGTGGTGCCCTGCACCAACAGCGATACCAGAACAATAAAGAAGGCCACATTGAAAAAAAGTTGCGCATTATCCAATCCCGCCATTAACGGGAACACCGCGAGAATCACCGGCACTGCGCCGCGCAAACCGACCCAAGAAATAAAAAACCGCTCACGCAGATTAAAACCTTTGAATGGCAACAGACCGAGAAACACCGATAGCGGCCGCGCGAACAGAATCATCCAAGTGGACAGCAACAATGCCGGCACCGCGATGGGCAGCAGATCCGTTGGCGTCAGCAGAAGGCCAAGCACCAGGAACATGCCGATCTGGCTCAACCAAGCGAGGCCGTCGAACATATGCAAAATGCCTGAACGATTGCGAATCGGGCGATTGCCCAACCATAGGCCACACACATACACAGTGAGAATCCCGCTGCCACCCACAGCACCAGAAATCGCATAGAACATGATGCCACCGCTGACGGCGAGCAGCGGGTATAGGCCGTCGGCAATGTCGAGCCGGTTGATCAAGGTCAGCAGCAGCCATCCGCCGGCCAGGCCCAGCACTATGCCCACACCGAATTGTTGGACAAGGCTCAGCAAAAAGTCCCACGAAAAACTGGTTTCTCCCGCGGCCAGCATGGCAATCAGCGACACCGTTAGGAACATTGCCATTGGGTCGTTACTGCCCGATTCGATTTCCAGCGTAGAGCCGACGCGCTCGTTGAGACCTTTGCCGTTCAACAGATTGAATACGACCGCCGCGTCAGTGGAGCCAACGATCGCCCCGATCAGAAGACCTTCGAGCAATTCCAGATCGAACAGCCACGCGGCCACAACTCCTGTTAGTGCGGCCGTCAACACCACCCCTAAAGTGGCGAGGGATAATGCCGGCCACAATGCGACCCGGAAAGTCGACGCCCGCGTGCGCATACCGCCATCGAGAAGAATGACTGCCAATGCAAGGTTACTCACCAGATAGGCAGCGTGGTAATTGTCAAAGACGATGCCGCCGATGCCGTCCACTCCGGCCAACATGCCCACACCAAGAAAAATAACCAGCACCGGAATTCCTATGCGGGTGGAAAACGAACTGACGAGAATACTGGCGGCAACCAGTGCAGCTCCCAAGAAAAGGAAATTGTTGATGGTGCTGGCGCTCATAACGTTCCGGCGGTGGGAATGTGAAAAACCTGAATTGTAAACGGCTGCGCCGCTCAGGTGGCGGATAATTCTTTGGTAATCTCAAACACGGCTATGGCGCTCGCCACCACCACATTCATCGAAGAGTTCTGTCCCAGCATCGGGATGTGCAGCGCCTGTTCTGACTCATCAAGCAACGCTTGCGCGATGCCCCGGCTTTCACTGCCGACAATTAACACGATTGGCACGTTCGGTTTAAATGCCGCTCGGCGAACATCGACACTTGCGCTGGTAATCTCCAAAGCCACAATTTGCTGCCCGCGGCTTTTCAAATCCTTGATCAGGCCCGCCGCATCTTGCGTATATGACCAGGAGACATATTGCTCTGTGGCGCGTGCACTGCGACGGACTTTAGGATTTCGTGGAGTCGTGCTGGCGCCGGTTAAATAAATATGGCGCACTCCCAACGCGTCCGCCAACCGAAATAAGCCACCGATATTCGCAGGATCCGTGACATCCGCCGCCAGCAGACTCAATGGATATGATTTGCCCGAAGGCACATGGGCGGCGTGCTCGAGCTGGACGTTGCCATAGGTCACAGTGCAGCTCGCTTATATACCCAATTCTGTTGCACGTTGTCGCACACCAGCAATTGCTCACTGAGCCCCATACACTGCTCGATGGCTTCTGGAAGAGCGTCATTGTAGTGAGACTGCACCCCCATACTAGCTTTGTCCTTTTTCAGAAAATCAAACATAGCCGCGAGCCGCTCACCAAAACGCGTGCCCTTAGCCTGCGCTTCCATAAATGTGTGGTAGAACTTGGTGAATGACATGGTTGAAGAACCCAGCCCTATCTCCAACATGGCTTCGATATAACGCCTATAGGCACCGGTTGCGTATTCCATAAGTGCAGCACTGTCCCCGGCACTACCCTGGTATTCAGCAAAGAGCACGCGCTTTTCCGCATCGAGAACGCCGGGGGCCAAACGACTGTTGGACACATTGCCCTGCAACTGGTAACGATCAGCACCGCAGCGAATACTGCTGGCCAGCAACTCGCACCCGGCCAAGCCGCCGGTTTGCACGCGCTCTAGCGAATCCGGGGCAGCCACCGCGCGCGGTTCGACAGCACGAGCAGCTCTGGGAGCAGCTGGAGCGGGAGAGCGCGCCTGCGCCGCAGTTTCCGGTGGCAGACGGATACCCGCCTGTTCCGCCGGACGGCGCAACAACAGGCGCTGAGTTTTTTCAGGATTACGCCGCAACTCCTGCAGGCTCGGCAGCACCGCATTGGGATTGGCCGCGCGGATCTTGCAGTAGGCCTGCTCCAACGGCGTGCGCGCCTGCGCCGAACATCCGCTGTCCTGCGCCTGAGCAGCGATGCTCAATAAAAGCGCCGATAAGCAAAACAAACCTTTGCGCAATGAAATGACAATCATCTTCAAGCCCTGATGTGGTCTGAAAGGGGAAAGATTTTAGTTCAAGCGCTGCCTCGGGCGCTTATTTGTCCGTACAATAGCCGGCTCGCAAACGAGGTGCCCCATGGAAAAAGACCAATATACCGATTTCGGTTTTCAGAAGGTAAAAGCCGGGGAAAAAGCCAGCCGCGTCGCTGAGGTGTTTCACTCGGTCGCCGGTAAATACGACCTGATGAACGATCTTATGTCCGGTGGCGTCCACCGGCTGTGGAAGCTGTTTACGGTGGAAATGGCGGCGGTGCGCCCGGGGCAATCCGTGCTCGATATCGCTGGCGGCACTGGCGATCTCGCGGAGAAGTTTTCCCGCTTGGTCGGACCCACCGGCAGTGTCGTGCTTGCCGACATCAATTCCGCGATGCTGCGCGTGGGGCGCGACAAATTGCTCGACCGGGGTGTTGCCAGCAATATTTTTTTCACCCAGGCGGACGCGCAATATCTGCCGTTCCCCGACAACACCTTCGACTGCATCACCATCGCTTTCGGCCTGCGTAATGTCACCGACAAGGACCTCGCGCTAGGTTCCATGCTGCGGGTATTAAAACCGGGCGGGCGCCTGCTGGTGCTGGAATTCTCCAAACCGCGCTCCGGCCTGCTGGAAAAAGCCTACGACACTTACTCCTTCCGCGTGCTGCCCCTGATGGGGCGACTTGTGGCGGGAGATGCCGACAGCTATCGCTATCTGGCGGAGAGCATCCGCATGCATCCCGACCAGGAAACTCTCAAGCAGATGATGGCAAACGCCGGTTTCAGCCAGTGCGGCTATCACAATATGACTGGCGGCATTGTCGCTTTGCATAAAGGAATCAAACCCTGATGGATCCCGCTTTTCGATCCGCCATCGCCCGGGGCCTTGAGCTAAGCCTCAACCGCGCTCTCGCCTATGATCCGGGCAGCCAGGCGGCCCTCGGAAGACTCAGCGGCCGCTGGCTGAAGGTGGAATTCCGCAAGCCGGACTTTGATCTCTATTGTGGATTCACTGCCGATGGGCTGACGCTGGCCAGCGGCCGGGATGACGCGGCCGACTGCACAATCACCGGAGCGGTGCCGGCAATCGCCGGCCTGCTCTGGCGCGAAGGCCACAGCCTCGCTGGAAGCGGTGTTGACGTCAGCGGCGACGTAAATCTGCTTCACCAAGTGCAGCAAATCCTCGCCGACCTGGAGCTCGACTGGGAGCAGCTGTTGTATGAAGCCATCCGCGGTGCCACCACCCCTGCCGCTGCGGACATGCTGAGTTACCCCATCACGCGTTTTCTCCGCCATAGCGCGGCGCAATTCCGCCATCACGCAGACATAGCACCGGACTGGCTGCGCGACTACCTCACCGAGGAAGTCCGCCTGTTGCCCTCACCCCACGAAGTCTCCGCCTTCGCAACGGATGTGGACGAGCTGCGGGCGGCGACTGATCGCTTGGAAGCTCGCCTGCGTAAACTCCAGCGCCAGCTCAACCCTGATGACCCAACCCAGTGACTCAATTCCGCCGTCTGCTCACCATCCTTGCTACTTTCGGCCGCTATAGCGTCGACGAGCTGTTGCCGGAACACGCGCGGCCGCGCGCCCTGGTTTGGCTGCTGCGCCCCTTCCGTCGTCGCGCATCCGAGAGCTTAAGTCGGGGTGAGCGTTTGCGACGGGCGCTGGAGGATCTGGGGCCGATTTTCATCAAATTCGGGCAGCTGCTCTCCACCCGCCCCGATCTGCTGCCGCCGGACATAATGGTGGAGCTGAACAAGTTGCAGGACCGGGTACCGCCTTTCCCCAGCGAACTGTTTTGTGCGCAGGTGGAGCGCGCACTGGGGCAGTCCCTTGTGCAAGCCTTTGCCGAATTTGATCCTACACCGCTGGCCTCCGCCTCCATCGCCCAGGTGCACGCCGCGCGCCTGCACGATGGCTCCGAGGTGGTGGTCAAGTCGGTGCGCCCCGGTATCGAAAATGTAATCGAACAGGACGTGACGCTTATGGCATGGCTGGCGCAACTGATCGAGCGCTACAGCCCGGATGGCGAACGCCTGCGCCCGGTGCAGGTTGTGGAGGAGTACCGACAGACCATCTTCGACGAACTCGATTTGATGCGCGAAGCCGCCAATGCGGCGCAGCTGCGGCGCAATTTCGACAATTCACCGCTGTTGTACGTGCCGCGTATCCACTGGGAGTTTTGCCGTCGCCAGGTCCTGGTGATGGAACGCATCTACGGCGCCCAGGTAACCGACCTGGAAACCCTGCGGCGCCACAACGTCGATATCAAGCTCCTCGCCGAGCGCGGTGTGGAAATCTTTTTCACCCAGGTCTTTGAGCACAATTTTTTTCATGCTGATATGCATCCAGGCAATGTCTTTGTGTCCCTGGAGGACCCCGACAATCCCAGCTATATCGCCCTTGATATGGCGATCATCGGCTCCTTGTCACGGGAGGATCAGTTCTATCTCGCGCGCAATCTGCTGGCCATGTTCCGACGCGACTATCGCCAGGTGGCGGAATTACACGTGCTGTCCGGCTGGGTGCCAAAAGACACCGCCATAGGCGCCTTCGAAGCCGCGATTCGCACGGTGTGCGAACCAATCTTCGCTAAGCCGATTAAAGACATTTCCTTTGGCGATGCCCTGATTACCTTGTTCCAGACTGCGCGCCGGTTTGACATGCCGGTACAACCGCAACTGGTGTTGCTGCAGAAGACGCTGGTCAATATCGAGGGCCTGGGCCGTCAGCTCTACCCCGAGTTGGATCTGTGGGAAACGGCGCATCCGTTCCTCGAGCGCTGGTTGAAAAAACGCTTCCACCCAAAAACCCTGTTCAACGAATTGCGCCGCCAAGCACCCGAGTGGATGGAGACATTCCCCGAGGTGCCACATTTGGTGTTCGACACCATCAATAAGATCAACGACCTCGGCAACACCGCGCCACAGTTGCGCCAGGCGGGTGAACTGCTGCAGGATTACGCCCGGCAAAAACGCCGGCGCAGGCGTAGGCGCACCATCGCCGCCCTGGCATTTGCCGGCGCCGCTTATTGGTTGTGGCCAACGCTGGCGGCAGCTCCCCTACAAGGTGTGCTGCTTGCGACCCTAGGCGCAATCGCCCTATTGATGAGCTGACGCCGATGAAAGTGCTGTTGCAACGGGTAACGCAAGCGCGTGTAGACGTCGCCGGAGAAGCCGTCGGGGAAATCCAACGCGGCCTGTTGTTACTGGTGGGTATCGAACGGCATGATTCCGCCGAATCGGTAGGACGCATGGCAGACAAACTGCTCGCCTATCGGGTATTCGCGGACGCCGACGGCAAAATGAATTTGAGCGTGCGCGACATAGCAGGAGGCGTGCTTGCGGTATCGCAATTCACTCTGGCTGCAGATACACAAAAAGGCCTGCGTCCGAGTTTTTCCAAAGCGGCACCGCCGGATCAAGCCGCGTTTCTGTTCGAGCAGTTCCTGCGCGATCTGCGCGAGCGGCACCAGCCGGTAGCAAGCGGCATATTTGCCGCGGATATGCAGGTGCACCTGGTCAATGACGGGCCGGTAACCTTCATGCTCGAGCTATGATCACGGGATTGCTGCGCGCCACCGCTGAGGTGCGCCCAATCATTTACACAATACCAACGACATTAACATGAGGACTTTGCATGGAACCCTTTTCAGCAACAATTATCACCTTCGGTGTTATCCTGCTGGTGTTCAGCTGGTTTTATCTGATGTTTATTTCCTTCGAGGAAGATTTTAACTGGGGTCTATGCACGGTATTTCTGCCGCCGTTGTCGTACCTGTTTGCCTGTTTCAATTGGGCAAAAACCAAAGAAGTCCTCGGTCTCGCCATTCTCGGTTGGGTTCTGATCATTGTGGGTTTGTAACCGCCAACAGATCCACCACCCGTCCAAACTTCCGCTACACTGAAGTCAAAACGCTCCTCGCCGCGATAATTCTCCGGCAGGAGCCTGCTGACGACCATCGCCAAAATAGCATTATCAAAATAATAGTCAGTGCTTTTATTTGAAAAGTGCATAACTTGCGCTCTAGTGACAACCATCCCATTCCTTGGGACAGCTTTTCTTCGTGATCCTGCGGACTGATAGGAAGATCGAATGAACCACGAAAACAAACCGCCAAATGAAGACCTGTATCGCGACAAACTGATCGAATTGTTACAGGCGAAAATGATGCGCGAAACGCCGGACTTTATGGAGCGTGATGCGCATCCAAAACAACACGGCTTGGTCAAAGCCACCTTCACAGTGGCGGAAGATTTGCCGGACAATTTCCAACACGGTGTTTTTATTCCAGGAAAGAGCTACTCAGCATGGGTGCGCTTTTCCAATCAAAATGCACCGCGACAAGCCGATACCAAAAAAGATATTCGCGGCGCCGCCATCAAATTGATGAATGTGCCTGGCACCAAGCTGGAAACGTACGATGGCAACAGCACCAGTCAGGATTTTATTGCGATTTCCACTCCCGTCTTTGTGACTCATGATGTGGAAGAATTTTTTTATCTGATCAAAGCCCTAGTCAAAGGGAAGATGGCCCTGCTATGGCACTTTCTATTTCATCCTCGCTCGCTGCTCAATTTATTCCGCTCTAATAAAAATTATGCAAGTCCACTGCAAACGCGCTACTGGAGCGCCACACCTTATAAATTAGGACCACAACAGATCGTCAAATATTCGCTGATTCCGCACGCCGGGGTGGTCAATCGAATTCCGCCGAACGCAGGTCCGGATTTTTTGCGCGAAACCATGGTGAAGCAGCTCGGGGAACACGACTACGGTTTCGATTTTTGCGTGCAACTGCAGACTGACGCGGATCTTATGCCGGTGGAAGATCCGGGCAGGAACTGGCCGGAAACTGTTTCACCTTTTGTTAAGGTGGCGACTCTGACAATTCCCCGGCAATCTTTCGACACGCCGCTGCAAAATGCGTGCGGCATCGATATGTCGTTCAACCCCTGGCACAGCTTAGCCGCCCACCAGCCACTGGGGGGAATCAATCGCGCGCGCCGCGTGGTTTATAACGAGATCTCCAATTTTCGCCACGATCATAACGGTCAGGTTCGCAGCGAACCGACTAATTATGACATCCCGGCCCCTTACAAATAGACACGCAGAATTCTGCAAGGCAGGAATAAGGCACCATGTCGAATATTGCAGGCAAAGCCTATGCGATGAATGTCATTACGCCCATAGGGAAATGGCGGGTTATTTGTAATTTAATAACTTTTGCCTTGGTAAAAACCCGTCTTATGGCAAAGCGGCTGGATGGACTGAAAACCCTGTCACTGATCCACTATGCGCGCTGGGTAATCATCCGGCCAAATCAATTCCCCCGACTTTCAGAAGATCAACCCAAAGAAAAACTAGAATATGCCTACATGCTGTTTTTCAGCAATTTCAACGGCAGCTGGACACAATATGTGGATTCATTCCACATGGCGATTCCGGGCGGCCTCGATTTGTTATGGAAGAAAAATATTCGCTACCCTAAATCCGTGCCGCTGCAACCCTTTCATAGTTACATAGTGCACAATCAGATTTGGACTGAACATTATTACAACCCCTATCCGCTGGCCTCCGCCAATGACGTCAAAGCGGCCGTCGCCTTAAAACCGGCGCTCTGCGAATTTGTTCAGGAAAGCGAAAACTTGTCCGACGAAGAATTTTCCCGACAATATAAAGCCTTTCTTTTTGCCAACCAGGCCTATCTCGGCAAAATGGCACCGGCGCCAGTCGTCAGCCTCGCCAATCAGGCCACTCAAGAACGTCGCCGTCTCAACGAACTTTACGGTCGCCTCGACCAAGATCAACCCAAGGGACAAGCAAATGATAGTTAATAATGTTGAACCAACGCCGTTGACGCTGCTCTGCCCAATTAAAAACGGCGCTGTTGGCGAGCAGAGTTATGCCTCGATCACACGGGAATATCTGCAGTCTCTCGAAGCCCATGATCGCAGCCCTATGGCAGTGGTTCCCAATACCTTTCTCTGCCGTTTTTTTATTTTGAATGATGTGTTTTACGAGGGATCACCAGCAGAAGAAGATCATTTGCAATCCAAATATTTGACCTTTTGTTGCAATTTCCACGGCGATACCGACACCTACCTGCGCGGCTTTTGGCAACACGCCGAAAATGCTATCCGCGAAATCTGGCGCTACTGCGTTGCATTTGAAGAAGTGCATGATGCCGATTCGTTTATTTCCTACATCAACAAATGCACGCTCAAAACCACTTATTATTTCAACGGTTCCACAGGCGTTCAGCTCGCAGAGCAATTAAAAGCTCTGTATTTGAAGCAGGAATTTTCCCAGTTCGCCTGCGACACCCAAGGACACAGTCCGCAACAACTGCGCGCGGCTTTTCGCCATTTTGTCGCGCGCACGCAGCCGGACAATCTGGTGGAACCAACGTGGCGACCAGGCCAGAATTTCCTTAATTAAGCAGCGAGCCGCGTATGAATTCGCATTACATTGATCTCGATGATATCCAGGGCAATATCGTCAAAGCTTACGGGCGTTTTGGTTATCCGGTCGCACGTTATATTTTTTTCCAATTTCACGATATGGATGCCGGGCGCACATTTATTCGCTCACTGTTACCACTGATCACCACCAGTCGCCCCTGGTTTGCCGATACAAAATTGCCAGCCGCCACCACCAATATTGCATTCACTTATCAGGGACTCAAACAACTCGGCCTGCCGACCAAATCGTTGCACAGTTTTCCCGAAGAATTCAGCATGGGCATGAAAGCGCGCGGGGAAATTCTCGGTGATGATCATGAGAGCTCCCCGGAACATTGGGATCCGGTGTGGCGCAATGACAAGCGTGTGAACATGTTTATGTCCATCAATGGGCAAAACCTGGCAGCATTGGAGGCGCGCTATCAGGAAATTCAGGATCTGCTCGGACTGCACACTGGTAAAGTCGAACAACTGCGCGGACATAGAGGTGAGCAGGGCGACGACATGGCATACCAGGAAGCGGCGGCTGTGTTGATCGACGGCAAGATCACGGCCAAAGAGCACTTCGGCTATACCGACGGTATTTCCGATCCGTATTTCAAAGGCAGCGGCAGCAATCCTATTAATCTGATCGGTGGCGGTAAACCGACCCGCCAGGACCCGGCGACAGAAGAGGGCTGGGCGCCGCTGGAGACCGGGGAATTTATTCTCGGTTATCGCGATGAAACCCAGGAGCTGCCCACGGCGCCCGTACCGCGCCTTCTGTCCTACAACGGCACTTTTATGGTGTACCGCAAACTCCACGAGAACGTCGGCTCGTTCAACCACTACATTGAGCAGGTCGGCAAGGACTTTCCCGGCGGCCCCGAGGCGGTAGTGGCGAAAATGTCTGGTCGCTGGCGCAATGGCGCTCCAACCGTGTTATTTCCCACCCAGGCGGAGGCCGACACCTTTACTGAAGAGCTAGATAAAGCGCGAGAGGCCGCAAAAGTGGCCGCAACTCCGGTGGAGAAAGCCAATGCGCTGGCGCATCTCAATACCCTGCGCAAACGCTTGACCGGCTTTAATTTCAACCAGGATATTGGCGGCGGACGCTGCCCTATGGGCTCTCATATCCGCCGCACCAACCCGCGCGGCTGCCTGGAGTATGGCGTCGCCAACGCCTACAGCACTCCCGGTGCCCTCGACAATCGACGCCGGCTTCTGCGCCGCGGTTTGCCCTACGGCAAGGTGGTTGACCGCACATCGGACGCGGGCGAGCACGGCATTATCTTTATGGCGATCGGGACCAGCATTGAGCGGCAGTTCGAGTTCGTGCAGCAGCAATGGATCAACTACGGCAACGACTTCAAGCTCGCCAATCAGAGAGACCCTCTTCTGGGCAATCACGATGGCCACGGTGACTTTATGATCGAAGGCAGCAGCCCCGAAAATCCGCCATTCTTCTGCGCGCGCCTACCACGTTTTGTCACCACCCGCGGGGGTGAGTATTTCTTTATTCCCAGCCTCACCGCTATCCGCATGATCGCGGACAATCTCATAGATCCCACCTGACATCGGCGCCACAGCAGTGGCGCCTGTGGCATACTCCGCCGCTCTTTTTGCCCCACCCATCAGAGTCGCATAACAATGTTTGCCTATTTCGAAAGGCTTCTGAATCCCTTTCCGGACACCCAACCGCAACAGCCGCCCAACACTTTCGTCGCCTTCTGCTATCACTACGCCAGAGGCAGCTTTCGTTATTTGGCATTGATGGCGGTGCTGACCGCGTGCGTCGCCACCATTGAGGTATTGCTGTTCCGCTTTCTTGGTCAATTGGTGGATTGGCTGACGACTTATCAGCCCGCTCAGTTGCTTCAGGAAGTAGGACCGCAGATGGTGTGGATGGCGATTCTGGTCGTTGTCGGACTGCCTATCACCATCTTCTTCCACGCTGCCATCATCCATCAGACCCTGCTGGGCAATTTCCCAATGCGCATCCGCTGGCAGGGACATCGCTATCTGCTCGGCCAGAGCCTGAGCTTTTATCAGGACGAATTCGCCGGCCGCGTCGCTACCAAATTAATGCAGACGGCGCTGGCTGTGCGGGAAACGCTGATGAAACTTCTGGACGTGTTTTTGTACAGCATCGTGTTCTTCATCGGCGCGCTGGTTATGACCGGTTCTATGGACTGGCGGCTGATATTGCCGTTTATCGTCTGGCTGGTGTGCTATCTCGGCACCTTGTTCTATTTCATTCCGCGTCTGCAGGAAATCGCACAAGTACAGGCGGATGCCCGCTCAGAAATGACCGGCCGGATCGTCGACACTTATACCAATATCACCACGATCAAACTGTTTTCCCATTCGCGCCGGGAAGCGGAATACGTGCGCACCAGCATGGCCGACTTTCTGCAAACGGTGCATCCGCAAATGCGCCTGGTCACCCAGTTTGTCACCTCGGTGTGGACGTTGAACGCGCTGCTTATCTTCGGCGTCTGTGCCACCGCTCTTACCCTCTGGAGCCATAGCACCGTCAGCACCGGCGCCATAGCGGCGGCCGTGGGTGTGGTGATGCGGCTTTACGGTATGTCGCAATGGGTGATGTGGGAGGTGTCGGGCTTATTTGAAAACATCGGCACCGTACACGACGGCATGCAGACGCTGGCGCGCTCCCGCGAGGTTAAGGACGCGCCCGGAGCCAAGCCCTTGCAGATTACCCACGGCGGTATCGAGTTTCGCGATGTCACCTTTCACTACGGCAAAGGCAGTGGGGTCATCGACCATTTCAATCTCACCATCAAACCCGGGGAGAAAGTGGGTCTAGTGGGGCGCTCTGGAGCCGGCAAAAGTACGCTGGTGAATCTGCTATTGCGGTTCTTTGATGTGGAAGCCGGCCAGATACTTATCGACGGACAAAATGTCGCCGAGATTCAACAGGAATCCCTGCGCGGTGGAATCGGCATGGTCACCCAGGACACTTCGCTGCTGCACCGCTCAGTGCGCGACAACCTGCTCTACGGCAGGCCCGACGCCAGCGACGAGGAAATGCGCCGGGCGGTCCATCAGGCCAAGGCGGAGGAATTTATTGAAACGCTCGTCGATCACAAGGGACGAAACGGATACGACGCCCACGTTGGCGAGCGCGGTGTGAAGCTTTCCGGCGGCCAGCGCCAACGCATCGCCATTGCAAGAGTGTTGCTGAAAAACGCCCCGATATTGATCCTCGATGAGGCCACGTCTGCCCTGGACTCAGAAGTGGAAGCGGCTATTCAAGAAAATCTTAACGAGTTGATGGTCGACAAAACCGTCATTGCAATCGCTCATAGACTATCCACCATTGCTGCAATGGATCGCTTGGTGGTGCTTGATAACGGCAGCATTGTGGAGCAGGGAACTCACGAAGAACTACTGGCGCGCAACGGCCAGTATGCGCAGCTTTGGGCACACCAGTCCGGGGGATTTTTAGGTTAAGGGAGATTGCCACCGCATGCGGTGGCGAAGTCTAGTCTATCGGGCGCAGCGATCCGTAATTAACGTCGAGGGCGCTTGCGCTCAAGATCCTCAATACGGATGGCTCGTTTCTGCATACCTTGATGGTTCGTATTCAGAAAGAAACTGCCAATAATCAGAGCCAAGCCCAAAATCAACAGTGCATTGACCATAACAACCTCACAGCGCATTTTTATTGTTTGGAAATGCCTCCGGCCGCGTCAGCCCGGAACGGGACATAAGTCGCACAGAAAGGAGCGACCTGTTCTAAGGTTGGTCGTATTCGTCCGAAATTGCAAGGGGAATTAGGGTGACAGGGTCGGCAAATCCGCGACCCTGGGGGACCAGCTCTCAACTATTAAGCTTGGTGTTTTTGGCTCGCTTGCGCTCGTTTTCGGTGAGCAACTTTTTGCGTAGGCGGATGTGATTCGGCGTTACCTCTACCAGCTCATCATCCTCAATGAACTCCAGCGCCTGCTCCAGCGAATGACGGATCGGCGGCGTCAAAGTCAGCGCCTCATCAGTACCGGCCGCACGAATGTTGGTAAGCTGCTTCGCCTTGGTCGGATTGACCACCAAATCGTTGTCGCGAGAGTGAATGCCGACGATCTGGCCTTCGTATATTTCCTCCCCGTGGCCGAGAAACAAACGTCCACGCTCTTGCAGGCCGAAGAGACCATACGCCAGGGTTTTGCCTTTTACCATAGAGACCAGCACACCATTCTTACGGCCGGCCATTTCACCACCCTTTACCGGGCCATAATGATCAAAGATGCTGGTCATGATGCCGGAACCGGAGGTGAGTGTCAGGAAGTGGCCGCGAAAGCCGATCAGGCCGCGGGACGGGATCAGGAATTCAAGCTTAACCCGACCTTTCCCGTCCGGCTCCATATTCGTGAGTTCTCCGCGGCGCAAACCGAGCTCTTCCATAATAGAGCCCTGATGATGCTCTTCCACGTCGATGACCAACTGCTCATACGGCTCATGTACTTCGCCATCAACGATTTTCTGAATAACTTCAGGTCGTGACACACCCAGCTCAAAACCTTCGCGACGCATATTCTCGATCAGTACTGACAGATGCAATTCACCACGGCCGGAAACAACGAACTTATCGGGGCTGTCACCCTGACGTACGCGCAGTGCCACGTTGTGGATCAGCTCCTGCTCAAGACGCTCTTTAATATTGCGGGAGGTGACATATTTGCCGTCCAGGCCGGCAAATGGTGAGTCGTTGACCTGAAAAGTCATGCTTACGGTGGGCTCATCCACGGAGAGCGGCGGCAGTGCCTCGACTTTTTCCGGAGCACACAAGGTGTCCGAAATACCCAGCTTATCAACCCCGGTGATGCACACAATGTCACCCGCGGAGGCCTTCTGAGTTTCCACTCGATCAAGACCGTGGAATCCCATGACCTGCAAAATCTTGCCGCGACGCTGTTTGCCTTCGCGGTCCACCACAACGATAGGCTGATTGGGGCCGACACTTCCTCTGGCGATGCGCCCGATGCCGATTACGCCGACGTAACTGCTGTAATCCAAGGCGGAGATCTGCATTTGGAAGGGACCGTCGAGATCCACTTTGGGCGCCTTCACCTTGTTGACAATCATTTCAAACAAGGGGGTCATGTCGCTTGCCATCGCATTTGGATCGAGGCCAGCGATGCCGTTGAGCGCAGAGGTGTAAACGATAGGGAAGTCGAGTTGCTCATCGGTGGCGCCGAGGCGATCAAACAGATCGAAAACCTGATCAATAACCCAGTCGGGGCGCGCACCCGGGCGGTCAATTTTGTTTACCACCACAATAGGATTCAGACCGTTTTCAAACGCTTTACTGGTGACAAACCGGGTCTGCGGCATAGGGCCCGCCACCGCATCCACCAACAGACAGACACTGTCCACCATCGACAGCACGCGCTCTACCTCACCACCGAAATCGGCGTGGCCAGGAGTATCCACAATATTGATCCGGTAGTTGTTCCATTTAATAGCGGTGTTTTTGGCAAGAATGGTAATTCCCCGCTCCCGCTCCTGATCGTTGGAATCCATGATACGTTCGGCGCTCAGGTCTTTGCGGTCCAGAGTACCGGACTGCTGCAGAAGCTTGTCCACCAGGGTGGTTTTGCCATGGTCAACGTGGGCAATAATGGCAATATTGCGCAGATTATCTATCACTGGGGGAGAACCTCTAAGAATGGCGGGGCGCGCGGAAGGCGCGCATTATAGCGATACGGATTTACCAGCGATAGCGCCCGGAAGTGCTACAGTTATCAATAACTGTCGTAGGCAATTGACTTGGTTTGACTTTGCTGGCAATTCGCAGAATACTTGCTGCGGCGCTGGACGACGCCAAGTCGTCACCTCCTACAACATGACACGGCATATTTTGGCAATCAAAAAAGCCGGGTTTTATTGAACAATAACAATGCGTTAGGCCGCTGGAAAATTCCCTGGAGACTATCTGGTATGAAGAAGCTATTGCTTTTAGGTTTGTCCACTTTTGCCATATCCGCCCACGCCTGGGAACCGAGTTATTACGCCGGCGCAGGTTTCTCTCCTTGGAAAGTTAATTCGCAAACCACTTTTCTGGATTACAGCGTTCAGACCCTTGAGGGTTTCGCGGGCATTGTTCTGTTCCCACATATCTCTTTGGAAGTCAGAGCCGGCGCCGGCATCAATGAAGGCCGCGAAAGCTACTATTACATAGAACAAGAAACCGACCCAAATACCAATGAAACCGTTGATGTGCTCTTCCACACCACGGCCACAGCCGAAGTAAAATATTTTGCCAGCGCCTATTTTCGCCCCTTTATCAGCAACGACAAAGCTAGCCTTTACGGACTGCTGGGCGTAACCACTGTGCAAATTGACTCCAACGAATATGCCATCGATCTGCCGCGCGATGATACCGAAAATGCTGTTTCGTATGG
>JBQGED010000079.1:0-6012 GCA_052039425.1 Sphingobacterium griseoflavum
TACGCGCGGACCTTAATGGAGCGCGACGATTTGCCATGGGATTTTGCGAGCTGGAAACCGGACGCAGTGGTGGTGAAACTCGGCACCAACGACCACAGCACCCAACCGGAACCGCCGGCGGATGTTTTTATTGATGGGCTCCAGAGGCTTTTGCAACAGGTTCACTCAGCCTACGGCGACGTGCCAGTATTTCTGGTCGCGGATACATCCAGGAAGCAGTTAGCTGAACGAGTGGAGCGAGCTACCGCATTGGAGCGTGACAAGGGTAATAACAAAACCTATTACGTGGTTCTCACCCATCCTCCGCGCGAACAATTGGGATGCGATAGCCACCCGGCGGTAGCGGGGCAAAAGGTAATGGCGGCGGAGCTGGTCGCGGCGATGAGACCGATTATGAAGTGGTAGTCAGTGCTGTTGCAGCGCGTGGAGCAATTGGTTTTTACTCATCTGACTACGCCCCGGAATATCCATTTCTGTCGCCATTTTATATAACTCGGCCTTACTCGTATTTTTGTCAATACTGGGTTTGGCCGATTTTTTCTTCTCTTTCCCCGCCGCTTTTGGCTTTTTCTCCGGCTTGCTTTTATTGGTCGAAGCCGTGTTGGGTTCGGTTTTCGCCGCTTTTTCGGCCTTTTGTTCCAGACTGCGTTTAAGCACCTGCATCAAATCGATGATTTGCGCAGTCTCCTGCGGTGGCAGATTGGCGGGATGTTTGACGTCTTCGTTTTTCTCAAGCTTTTTGTCGACCAGCTTTTGCAGTTTTTCCACCGAGTCGTCTTCCAAAATACCCATATCAACCTTTTCTGCAGCAAGCTCATCGATGGCTTTGGAAAGGCGATCCAGCTCTTTTTTATCCGCCTTTGGTAAAGATGGTAAACCTATGTCTTCCGGCGAGCGGATCTCGTCATAAAAGCGCAAGGTCTCGGCACGCAAGATGCCGCGTTCGGAAATAATCGCCACCAAGTACTCCTTGCCGCGCATTACGAATGTGGCGATACCCGCGCGATCCGTGTCCTGCATGCCCGCTGCTAATAAGCGATAGGCTTTCTGCGCACCTTCTTCGGGTACGAGAAAATAAGCGCGTTCGAAATACAATGGATCTATATCCTGCAGAGGTACAAATCGACGCAAATTGATTTCACGGGATTTTTCTGGGGCGAGCGCTTCGAGTTCATCATCTTCAATTTCGATAAAAGTGTCTTCACGGATTTCAATGCCGCGCACCAGTTCATCCGAATCCAGGGGTTCGTCGTCTTTGGAGCATACATAGCGGCGGGAAAGTGGCGTACCGTCTTCATCCAGCATGCGCAGTGCAATACCGTTGCTCCGGCTGGCCACAAATAAATTCACCGGCAGACTGAGCAAACCAAATGCAACAGTGCCGGACCAGAACGGGCGAATTTCGCCAGTTTCGTCGCTTTCTTCATCTTGCATGTTTTTTCTCCGGTGTACCTTTGCCCTTTTTCTCCTGGCTGAGGCTGGCGGCCAGGAGTTTGCTCAAATCCTGTTGTGGCTGCGCAGGACGGCGGCGCAAGCGTGTTACTTTGCCGTGACCGGTGGTTTTCTTTTCGATCAGTTGCAATACGCGTTCGCGGTATTCGTCGTGATACTGCTCCGGCGTGAATTCCGCTTCCAACATTTGAATAAGCTGTTGCGACATTTGCACTTCGCGCTCATGAGGTTCCGCGCCTTTCGGAGTTCGGATAGTGGAAATGGCCACCACCTCATCGGCATAGCGCAATGCCACCAGAAGGGGATAACCGCGATGCAGACGCAAGGCGCCGACATAAGGTTTGCCGCGCATCACCCAGCGCGCCAATCCTTCGCGCCCGCTGTTTTCCAGCGCGGCAATCAGGGCAGCATATTTCGCGTCCGCGCCGTCGGGGCCGAGATAATAGGGCCTGCGATAAAAGCGCCGGTCGATGGTTCCGAGCGGCAGGAATTGCATCAATTCAATTTCCCGTGAAGGTTCGGGTTCAAGCGATGCTAATTCGTCTTCATCGAGAATCACCACATCGCCCTCAGCGGAAATGACACCGCGTTTAATATGCTCCTTATCAACAGGTTCTTCGGTTTCCGGATTCACCATCACCTGTTTTACGGGGGCGTCGTCCTTGGCGTCCAACAGGCGAAAATGTACGTCGCGATCCTGCAACGCCGCATAAAACTTCACCGGGATTTTTTCCTTCCCGATAACCAAAACTGCCTTCCACATCGCCCGCGCTGCCATGTCATTACCTCAGGTTTTTACGCCGACTTTGGTCAGCATTTTGGCTGTTATAGGTCGTCTCGCATTTTCGAATTCCCGCCACGGATCCTCTTTTAATGCGCCAAGCCGACGCTGCAGATTTTCCACTGTATAACGATTGGGCGTGAGGGACTCATTGACTTCCTCCCAGCTTACCGGCACCGCGATTGGCGCTCCTGGTCGCGCCCGGGTGGAGTAGGAGGCAATAGCGGTGGCGCTGCGCCCGTTGCGCAAATAATCGATAAAGGTTTTACCGTGACGTTTGCTTTTTGCCATATTGGCAGTGAGCCGAGTTTTATCGTCGGACGCTGCTTGTTGTGCTACCGCGCGGCAAAACGCCTTCGCTTCCTCCCATTCCAATTTCGGTACCAGTGGCACTACCAAATGCACTCCTTTACCGCCGGTTACTCGCGGGAATGTCGCCAGCCCGAGATCTTCCAGACGCTGTTTTAATTCAAACGCAACCCGAAATATTTCTTTCAAAGAAACATTGGTAGCAGGGTCTAAATCGAACACCAGCTGATCTGGCTGTTCGAGTTTATCCACGCGACTGCCCCAGACATGCAGCTCCAGAGCGCCGGCCTGCACCAAGCCAATTAAATGGGGTAGGGCAGTGACGTATAAATAAGGTTTGGTGCCTTCCTTCTCCGGTATATCAACGCGTGGAATCGCCTCGGAAATTACAGTGCGAGGATGCTTCTGAAAAAAACATTCGCCAGTGCGGCCATCAGGACAGCGCACTAGAGACAGTGGTCGATTAGATATCAGCGGCAAAACCCATTCGGCAATATCTTCGTAATACTGGGCAAGGTGAAGTTTGGTAATGCCTTGATCCGGGAAGAGGATACGATCAGGATTGGATAATGGCACACCGGCAACTTCCGCCTGATTCGCGCGAGGCTTTTTGGGGCTCAGGGAGTTAATTGATTTGGCCTTAGGTGATCTTGTCGGCGCTTGAGGTTTTGGCGCCGCCTCCGGTAGTTGGATTTCCCTAGGGTCCTTGTCCTCGCGCAAGCCGCGGAAGCTGGAATGTCGCAAAACACCGTCGCGTGTCCACTCAGTAAATTCCACTTCAGCAATCAATTCCGGTTTTACCCAGCGTATGCCTGCTTCATTTTCCGGGGCCTCGGCGAATGGGCAGAAATCGCTCGTCAATTCGCGCAGACGATCATACAGAGACAACAATAAATTGTGGCTAAAGCCGGTTCCCACTCGACCGGTATAAATCAACTCCCCATCATGCCAAGCGCCGAGCAGTAAAGCGCCAAAGCCTTTGCGTCCACCATTAGGGCGGGTATAGCCGCAAATCAGAAATTCCTCGTGGTTGGCGCATTTAGTTTTCAACCAGATATTGCCTCGGCCGGCGCGATAGTGGCTGTCGATTTTTTTGGAAATAATGCCTTCCAGGCCGAGCTGGCAGGCCTGCTGAAAAAATTCGGGGCCGTGGCCGATAATATGATCGGTATAGCGCACCAGCGATGACTCCTCGGGAAAACCTGCAAGCGCAAGCTGCTGCAGAATTTCCTTGCGTTGTTGCAGCGGCATGCTAGAAAGGTCGTGGCCGTTTAAATGCAGCAGATCAAAAAGCTGATAGACCAGGCCGCGGGTGTCACGGGCGGAGAGTGCTTCCTGCAAATTGCGAAAACTGCTGGTGCCATCATCCGCCAGGGCGATAATTTCGCCATCAAGAATCGCATCCTTTACCGAAAGTTTTTCCAACCATTGGCGAATTTCCGGAAATCGCCGCGTCCAATCATTGCCATTGCGACTGATCAGTTGTACCTCGCCCTTTTGTATCCGGGCCAAGATGCGATAACCATCGAATTTGATTTCATGCAGCCAGTCATCGCCTTCGGGCGCTTCTTTTACGGGGCTTGCCAGTGTAGCGGAAGGTTTTTGCGGGAGATTTTTTTTGGTAGCGCCGGAGATGGACTTAAGTTCCAACTGAAATTCATTTCGCCGCTGCGTTTTTTTCTTCTTGCTTTTTGATGATGACTTCGGTGGTTTGCTGCCGTTGGCGATTTCTTCCATGGTGCGTCCAGTTGCGACGCTGAGATCCGTTAATTCGCTGCTGTCACTGATATTGTCGTGACGCTTGATCAGCATCCAGTGATTGGACGTTTTAGGGTCGCGGCCTGAGGTGCGTACCAAGGTCCATAAACCATGGAGCTTTTCCCCCGCGAGGACGAAGTCGATGCGCTCTTCCTTTCTTTTCTTGCGACCTTCTGCTTCCAGCGGAGCCCAGCGGCCCCTGTCCCACAACATGACTGTGCCGCCGCCGTATTCTTCCGGGGGAATAGTGCCTTCAAAATCGCCGTAATCGAGCGGGTGATCCTCAACCTTTACCGCAAGCCGTTTTTCGCCTGGAACCAAACTCGGCCCTTTCGGCACTGCCCAACTCGTCAATACGCCGTCCTGCTCCAGGCGCAAGTCGTAATGTAAACGGCTCGCAGCGTGTTTATGAATAACGAATTTGCCACCCTTTGTAGAATCTGCCCGATCCAATATTTCCTCTATTGAACCGGCAGGTTCCGGTGT
This sequence comes from Sphingobacterium griseoflavum, assembly GCA_052039425.1. Taxonomy (GTDB): domain Bacteria; phylum Pseudomonadota; class Gammaproteobacteria; order Pseudomonadales; family Cellvibrionaceae; genus UBA5868. The sequence goes on from JBQGED010000079.1 coordinate 4,787, forward strand.
GCGCGTGAAATTGCGCTTGCGCTGGTATGTTTCGAGGCTGGCCATGTGCGATTACCCATCTTAGTCTCGTGATATTGATAGGCTGCAAGCACTACGCCATGCCGCAAGAGGCAGAATCTTGCTTAACTGCTCATGTATCTGGTGGCGTAGCCATACAGACAAAACGCTCGAGATTCGCCAAGCATCTTCCCCAACCTTCGACATGGCGCAGCCGCGTATCCGGGTCGGTAAATTGCGAATGCGTCAGAGTCATTTCGGTACGGTTGGGGACAGCTCGCGAAAATCCAAAGCCACGAGGCTATTTTCCACTATGTGCGAATTCCAGGTGAAAGTGATGTTGTTGTAGCGATTGATACTGCGATATTCACCATACATCCGGTAATCGCCCGTTTGCAGATGCATGATCAATTCATAGCGACCGCCTACGGTAAAAGAATTGCTGAAGGTGCTGTGCTGACGTGGCTCCTGGGATGAAAAAAACCACTTTGCGACCACCGCTGGTTTTGACCAGACTTCAAAAAGCTGGCGTTTGCTGCAGGGAAAAACGCGTTTGATCACCACCGGTTCCATTATTTCGCTCCCATTTCTCGCAAGTGATTTTCGAGTTCATTAAGCCTGCTGGCCCAAAATATCGAATTTACGATTCTTCCTCGCGACAACGCCAATAAGCTCATGTTTCGGCATGTGGGCTGGAAAGAGGAAAGTCCTTTTTTTCATCATTGTTCGATGAAGTGGGCGACTTTTTTGCTCAGCCTCAAGGATTATCTTGAAAGCGGCGGCGGCAGACCGTTTCCCGATGATCTAAAAATCGAAGCGGTGGGGATGTGAAATCAAATCGGCCTTGGGGTAAACCGCCAAGGCCGATTCAGGGAAAGAGTTGAGAATTAATGGGTTTCCGTTGCTATGTCTTTGCTCGCCAGCAACAGTTTCTGTTGGCGTTGTTTTGCATAGGCCAGCGCGCTTGGGTGCACGGACCCGCTATTGCCGGTTTCCAGCCAGCGCCTTACCCGGCCCGCGTCACCGATATGGGAGTGTTTGCCAAAGGAATCCAGCAATACTATGGCCAAATGCCGTTTTTGAATTTCAGCCTGTAACACCAAGCAGCGACCTGCCTGATTGATAAAGCCGGTTTTGCTCGCGTCTATGGTCCAGCTGTTGGTGCGTACCAACGGATTGGTGTTGTAGAACGCGCGAACGTGTTTCGGTGCGCGAAATACCATATCTTT
>JBQGED010000080.1:0-2988 GCA_052039425.1 Sphingobacterium griseoflavum
TAAATCCCTAAAAATATAAAGATGCTGCGCCAGCCGAAATTTTCCGTAAAAACCGCGCCCAACGCCGGGGCAATAAATGGCAGTGCAACAAAAGTCACCAGCACGTAGGACATTATTCGGGCCATGGCCGCGCCGCTGTAGCGATCGCGAATAATGGCGCGAGTACAGATTTTTTGCCCCGCCGCAGCCATTCCCTGCAACACCCTGCCCAGCAAAAACCAAAGGTAGGTTTGCGCCAACAAACAGATCAATGTGCCGATACAAAACACCAGCACACTCGCCGCCATTACTGGACGCCGACCGTAACGATCGGCCAAATCACCGGAGAGCAATTCCCCCAGCAACATGCCGGCGACAAACAACAACAGACTGTGCTGCAAGTTCACAGCGGTAGCCGGTGCCAGGTCAGCGCCCAAAGCAGAGTACGCAGGCAGAATAATATCCAGCGATAGCGCGGTGATTGCGGTAAGACTGGCGTATAGCGCTATTGACTCAAGCGTCCCAGGGGCACGAAGAGCGGACATTTCGATTTTGGCTCACTGCGGAAAATCAATGGAGCCGGATTATGAGGAGGGTATTACCGAAAAGGAAACCTCTTCCGCCGAGGCGGAAGAGGTTGAGTGTCAAACGTAATTAGTCGATTTCCACACGTCTCTTGAAGGCCGCGACACCTGGGTGACAGGCTTGCGGTTGTTCTTCATATCGATAATGAAGCGCACCAAGCCGTCTTCCGCCGCCCTGCGGGTTTTATATGGCCCAACGTTATGCCCTTCGCGAGTTGCGGCGTACCATTCCGTGCCGATAGTGAAAAAGCGGTCGGTGCGGAACCAAGTTTTGCCAGTTTCACCTTTGCGGTACTGCACAGTGTTATCTCCAATTGATTCACAATGAAGCAAGCAAAGCATTTTTTAGACCAAAAAGTAATTTACCTTTTGTTTCAATTGTTTAGGTAAGTTTTCTTAAGTGGCATAAATATCTACTGTAAGGATCTTTGACACCGAGCCTTTAAACGCCACGTCAGACGCCAAATTAAGCGCGATAAGCGGCGCCCTAAAGCGCTTTAGCGGCACATTCTTTGACCATGTCGGCTTTTTTAACAAACTCCAGCCACGTTGGACGTTCATCGCTCAGCGGCACTGAGCACCGCTGACTGTTGCAGCAGAACTTTGCCCGGGCGCTTTGCCGCCCTGAAAACCAAAATTGATTTCCTGCCCCGGATAAATGATCTGGTTCCACTGCACGGGTCCAGCCACTAGGGCGGGAGAGCGGCCACTCAATACACTGCTCCAAGAGTTGGTCACGCTGATTGGGTGTTGAAAATTGATCGCCACCTGCCAACCGTTGACCGGTTCACTGGTTTCATTTTTAAGGTAGACGAATGCGACATATCCGCTACCCCAATCCGTGGCCACTTGGTAGCGACAACTGAGTGCTGCCGCGGAAGGTGCATCAGAGAGCAGCCGCACCTTGGTGATTTGCGCCGTGCCGGTTTTGGTATAGGCGGTCTGCAACGCGTTATTGATAAAAAATTCTGTCACCGCATAGGTCAGGGAGGTATCGCGCAATGCCTCAACCAAACCCTCGGTGTCACGTTCGATATATCCCGCCGGCAAGGTTGGGCTGAGGACGCGGCGATCCATCCGCCAAGTGATGCTGCCGCTGCCTTGCGGCGGGAAGAACACCCCCGAGGTTGTGTCGACAAACTGGAAATATTCGGAGCCGCTCTGAAAAAGGTTGGATTCAAAATAAAACGCGTCGAAGCTATTGCGCTGATTGGCGAGAATAACCGGGTTATCAGCAGGGATTTCCGAGGTAGACACCACCTCGACGCTCAAACCGTTGGCGTCTTGTTCCCGCAAATCGATGTTGACCGGGCACGGCGCCTGTGCGCAGTCCGGCAGCTCCACCAGAGTCGCATCGCGAATATCAATCAACGCCACCCAGGTGTCGGTCGCGCTGGAGTTGTTTAAGCCAGTGGTAGCACCTACCAACTCATTCCAGGTGACTGCCAGCGTGACCTCCACTTTTGCCGGCGTCAAACTTCCGGCATAACCCATGTACGAATAAGCAACGAAACCGCAAAGCGTCAATAGCTTGGCGACCCTACTCAATGCAATGGATAAGCTTTTCATTGTTCTCATAAGATCTTCCTGTCCGACGTTAATGTTGGCGCCGACTTGGCGCACAGCAAACTAGCAATATGGGCGCCAATGGTTCGCTCGCCCTATGCAGAACATGTTATGAAGATCAGATCGGTCGACAGATAACAGGTGAAGCGAAGAAGAAACCCGGGGCTTTTTACCCCGGTTATCGCGGCATCGGCAGAGCGGGAAGGCCGTGGGTGACGGAGAGCAATCCCTGCTGGAAGTATTCAGTGCTCTGGCGCTGATCGCCAAGATGAGCAAACAGACGACCCAGTTCGGCGTAGGCAGCGGGTGTGGGACGGAGAGCAAGGCTGCGCAAAAAGTGGTCACGCGCCTGCCCCCAGATTTCATTGCGGAGGCAGATACGCCCAAGCGCGAGCTGCAGTTCCGCGTCATCCTCGCGGCCAGTCAACCAGCGCTGTGCATGTTGCAGCTGCCCCTGGCGATCTGTCGGGGACGCGAGACCGTAGAGCTCTGCCAGCGCGCTGGACCAATGTTCATTCAGCGCGTGGCGCAAAAGCGTTTCGGCTTGATCGTGTTCCTGCGCCAGGATCAGCAGGCGTGCGTAAGCGCTGGCATATTCCGGCTGTAAGCGGGAAGCCTTGGGGATGCGCTGCCAGATCTCCTGCAGCCGTGTGACTACTGCTGCGTCCCCGCCCTGCCCGCGCAATTCCCTGCCGACCTGATTGAGCAGTCCCAGATGCACTTTCTGTTTCAGCACAACCAGCTCCGCCTCAGGAAGAGCTTTGTGACGACGCAGCTCCGGCAGCAGCAGCTCCAGAGATGCCCAATCGCCCACCGCCAGGTAAACCCGGTGCAGCAAATCCAACACCACGGGATGATG
>JBQGED010000081.1:0-7717 GCA_052039425.1 Sphingobacterium griseoflavum
TGGCGCCCTCAATTTGATTAACCAGTGAACCAGGCCAGCGCTGCAACAACTGCCTAACTTTATCCGCTTTCGCTTCGGCTGCAGCGACCATCTGTTGCAGCCTTGCCTGGGCTTCCCCGGAGGAAATACCGAGATTTTGCGCACTCATCCAGCCCTCTATGCGGCTGCCGCCCCAGGTGGAGTTAATCAGGCCGATGGGCACCCCGGTTTCGCGGTGAATGACCTTGGAGAAATACCAGCCCACCGCAGTGAAATCTCCGAGGTTGTCGCTATTCGCCGGTTGCCAGTCGCCGCCCGCCAAAGTGGTGGACGGTTCCACCGCCCAGGAGCGCGGTACTTTGAAATGGCGGATCTGTGGATGATTGACGGCGGCAATTTCCGCTTCGGCGCCATCGCTGTCGCGCACTACCCATTCCATATTGGATTGCCCGGAAGCAACCCAGACGTCGCCGATCAATAAATCGTTCACGGTGCGGGAAAATTCACCGCTCGTGATCTTGAGTTGGTAAGGACCACCGGCTTTCTGCGCCGGAAAAACCGCCCGCCAATTGCCTCGGGCGTCCGCTTGAATTTGGCGTTGCTCACCGGCAAAACGCGCCACTACCTGCGCGCCAGCGGGTGCTGTTCCCCACACAGGAATAGGTGAATCCCGTTGCAGCACGGCGCCGTCGCTCAATAAATGCGGCAGCTTGATATTGGCATTGGCCTGCAGGGCGGCCAATGCGAGAAAAAATACACCGGAAATGCGTTTTAGTGTTTTTGCGATCACGCCAATATCACCTTTTATTTTTTTAAGGAGGGAAGAGGTTACGCCATTTTGGTGGTGGATTGAACGCCGCGTCGCTGTTGAGTTTTTATTTCGAGGCCGTGAAGGACGTTATTGCCAATCCTGCACGTCGTATTTATCCAGAATATTTTTCAGCTCGCCGGAGGCGCGCAGTTCCCGCGTGCCGTCACCGATTAATTTTACGTATTCCACGGAAGAGGCTTTTCTCGGGGTGCAGGCGACATAGAGATTTTCCGGCTTGTTTATGGAGCCGGCAAATTCGACGTGGTTGGTGAGATGCATCTCTTTAAGCTTGGCATTGAGCACGGCGGGAGATTCCAGCACCACGTCGATTCGGCTGCTCAATACTTTGCGGATATTTTGCTCTAAAGCGCGCTCGCCGCTAAGCAGGTGGACGCGCTCGGGATTTGCGGCAATAAAGGCGTCAATTTCCTTGCCGTAACTGTAGCTGGCGACCGCGCCGACATTGACGAGTTTCAGCGCCTCCAAATTGGAATAGCGCCATGTGGAACCTTTTTTGACGAAGGCGGCGGTGTTAGTGGCGCCCTGACTGATATTCGGGAAGAGAAAATTCGGTGCGTCGCTCTTATAGGCGCCCACCACACAATCGATCAGGCCATTTTTCGCCTGCTGCAGCGCGCGCGCCCAGGGCATCAGATCGTAATCCACTTGATGGCCGGCTTTTTCCAAAGAATAACGCGCGATTTCAATCATAAATCCAGGATTGGGATCATTCGGATCGCCATTCATGGGATACCAGCGGTCGGCACGGATGACCACTGTATCCGCCTGCGCCGTGCCGGTCAGTAGCGCGAGCAGTAAACCCAAAGAGCGAAGAAATATGCGCGGAGAAACCGTAGGACGGCGCGCGACGGTCACTAAATGTGGGCAGAGCATCGGGATCGAGCCTGATTGGTTGAATGAATTAGCACAGGACCCGCGTTCCCGCAGGTTCGAGGTGAAGACGGGTCTTTTAAAGAATAGATGCTCGCACGCTTTTCTTCTAAAGAGTTTATAAAACGACGCACAAATTCATATCGCCAAACTCCATAACCAGACGGTAACGAAGGACAGCATAAGGCTATAACCGATGATGGTCGAAACCATACGCGGTGCCAGTTGATACATAAGCGCGAGGGCCCCGGTGGAAATCATCGCCGGCATGGCCGCTTCCAGCACTATGGTTTTGGCGATCAGCGGCTCGAGGTGCAGCAGGGACACCAAGCCCCATGCAAACAGCGGTTTGGCGGCGAGGATAAACACCAGAGCGAGCAGAATGAGGCGAACTTCGCTGCGTTCGATACGCAGGCGCCACTGCATACCCACCGCCACCATCACCACCGGCACCAGGGTGGCAGCCAAGCGCTGCAGCACTTCGTCGACGAGGCGCGGTGGCGGGTAGAAGTGCAACACCAGTCCAATCAGCAGAGCACCAAAGGGTGGAAACTTCACCATCTTGCGCCAGAAGGATTCGGCGCTGGCGTGGGTACCGCCGGAATAGCGGGTGGCGATGGCGATACCCAAGGTATTGAAGGCGATAAAGGTGCCGAGCTGGTCGTACAAAATGGCGTAGGGCAGGGCGGTGGGGCCCATATGCGCTTCAATCAGCGGCAGACCGATAAAAGTAGTGTTGCCAAGGACGGTCACCAGCAACATGGCGCCGGTGGTAGTGGGAGACCATTGCAAGGCTCTGGCACATAGCCACGTAAAGGCCGCGCTCGCTCCCATAATGATCCAGGCGCAGAGCACCGGGGCCAGTGCGTGTAATTCCAGCGGCACCTTGGGTATTTGCACCAGAACCAGCGCTGGCAGCGCGATATAGATGACGTAGGCATTGAGGGTCTGCGCCGAGGATTCCGGAAATTGCCGCACCCTTTGCAAAAGTTTGCCGAGCACCAGGCACAGAATGGCGAGTAACAGGTTAGACATAATCGTGTAGACGCATCAAACCGGGAAAAAGTTGGCATGCCAGTGGCGCGCGATGTCCACTCGGCGGCACAACCAAACGTCGTTTTTGCTCTGCACATAGGCGACAAAATCCTGCAGCGCGCGGAAGCGCGCCGGACGGCCGATGATGCGACAGTGCAGACCGATGTTCATCAATTTGGGCGTGTATGCGCCCTCGGCATAGAGCACGTCGAAACAATCTTTCAAATACTGAAAAAACTGCTCGCTGGTATGAAAGCCCTGGGGCGTGGCAAAGCGCATATCGTTGCTGTCCAGGGTGTAGGGAATCACCAAATGCGGCGTGGCGAAACTGCGGTCCCAATAGGGTAGGTCGTCGGCGTAGCTGTCGGAGGAATATAGAAATCCACCCTGTTCCACCACCAGGCGTCGGGTGTTGGGACTGTCGCGGCCGGTATACCAGCCGAGGGGGTGCTCGCCGGTAACCTGGGTGTGGATGGCGATCGCCTTCTGAATCTGGTGGCGCTCCTCGTCCTCGGACATAAATTGATGATCGATCCAGCGATAGCCGTGGCTGGCGATTTCCCAGTCACATTCCCGCATGGCGGCGACGGCTTCAGGGTTGCGCTCCAGCGCCATGGCGACGCCGTAGACGGTGACCGGAATCTTGTGTTGTTCGAACAGCCGGTGAATGCGCCAAAAACCGGCGCGGCTGCCGTATTCATACATGGACTCCATGCTCATATGGCGCGCTGGATAAGCCCGGGCGCCGATAATTTCCGACAGAAACGTCTCCGAGGCCTCATCCCCGTGCAGCACGCAGTTTTCCCCGCCCTCCTCGTAATTCAGCACAAACTGCACAGCGATGCGCGCTTTGTTCGGCCAGGGGTTGGCGGGAGTGGAGCGGCCGTAGCCGATCATATCGCGGGGGTAGGAAGTCAATGTCATGGGCAGCTGCGCTCAGCGGGAATCAACGGATTGATTGTATGCCGCGGCGGGAAGGTGCGCACGGGCGCGATCAGGGCGCGCGACCATCCGCCACCAGGATAGTAGCGATGGAGGTGAAAGACTGTTCCGCATGCTCCAATTCGGCAAACCCTTCCGCACACACCACAATCACCACCGATTTGCTCAGGTCGCGGGCGTTGGTGATGCCAAGGTTGCAGGCCCGGTTCGGCTGTGTGCCGGGGTTCAGGCGTTTAGCGCCGGTGGTGGCATTCTCCATATGGCTGAGCAGCAGGTCCGTGTGTTTAGCGTCGAGCAGCTCTCCGCGACCCAGGCGCTCCATCAGTGTGCCCATCGCCCGCAAGGTGCCGGTATTGAGGTTTTTGCCATGATTGCGCTCTGGCTGGATTGTGTTAAATGGGCCGATATCCGCGCCAACATTGCGCTGGGTTTGTTGATTGAAATTATCGACGCCGAGTTTGCGTAGCAGCATATTGGTGGCGGTGTTGTCGTTGTCCTGCAGCGACCGTTTCAGCAGGTCGCCAATGCTGTGACGGCTGCCGATGTCGGCAAATATGCCGCTGGAACCATCGGCAAAGTCGGATCGCTGCAGCTCGATCTCATCATTCAGCGCGACCTGTTTATTTTCCACTGCTTGCAGCACCGCAATCGCCAGGGGAATTTTCAACAGCGAAGCCAAATACCATTTACGCTCGGCGCGATAATCGATTTCCTCTCCAGTATTGAGGTTCTTCACATATACGCCCAATTCACCTCGGGTGCTTTCATCCAAAACACGCAATTTATCGAGAGTCGTCTCCGCCGGTTCCACTGCATTCGCCAGAGAATGACAAAGAAGCGCGAGCAAGAAAAAATAACGGCAGTAGAAGAAAGAGTTAAGGGTTGCCACATTCATGAATTTCTCCGCAGCAATAAGAGCGCCTTTACCAAATAAAAATCTCCTGCAATCGCAGCGGGACACAAGATCGCGAATTACTTAAATAAAAACACTCCGACTAAAAAAGCCTGTTCGTCAAAATCTGATCGTAAATCGGTTTGAATTTCCAGTGTCGTTACAATCAACATGAATCGTTTCAATCAACATGAATCGTTACAGTCAACATGAGTCGTTATAGTCAACATATTCGTGCAGAAAACGCTGCGATGCGAGAAATTAAATTTGTAAATTAAAATTTTCTTTTGTTTATGACTGTGCGCTGCTCAACTAATACTGTATGGAGGTTATATGTGGAAGGGCGCGCTATTCCGGGAGGTTTGGAGTTTTACAAAATGCTGATTTGGGTTGGAAGGCGTTATAAAAAATTCGCATAAAAAATGATGACATCAAAGCAGCGCTTCTTGGAGGCTCGTCTATACTTTTGTCGTACTCGCCGTTTCGGGTGCATCAGCGGGCGCGAATGTACTCTACTGCAGAGTGACGGCAGATGGAGGCTACGAGCTCAACCGAGTGCGAGGATAAAGACAAGAGAGATGTTGTGAATGAAAAATAAACCCATTCTCCCGCCCAACATGATATTGAATCAGCTTGAGGACGCACTGGAAGAACGTCAAACGTCTGACCGCCGTAGAACGCAGAGGGGACTACCGGACGGCATAAATCAGGAACGCCGCCAATCTGACCGCCGGGCAAACAAGAAGCGTTGAGCAACTCCCACTCGATCTGGCCGCGCTCTGAGGATATCCCCAGCGCGGCGTCACCCTAGCCATAGACCGTTTACGTTCCCGCCGGAACTCTACGCAACATCACTTCCGCTCCGCCGATGATCAGCCGCAGCAGTGGTGCTTCCGGCTCATGAATAAATTCAAAGTCCGCTTCAGTACCGCAGAGACCCTGCTCATTGACGAGAAAGATCAGATAGCGATCCTCAAACGCTTCATATTTGCACGCGCGGTCGGTGCGCGGCTTCAGTGCCCTTTCGAGATAGAGATTGCAGTGCTCGCTATCTGTCAGCGTCAGCCCGACCAGGTCGCCCTGGGTAAGATTTTCCCAATTGCCGAGCAGAGCATCATTCTGTGCCTGTGCGAGGAAGCTCACTCCCAGTAAAGCAGTGGCGAAAAAAATGCGGCGTAAAACCATGGTGTTGACTCGTTGACCAGCAAGGGATGCATCTTAACGCGCCGCCGGGATCGCGCATTTCCGGGATGAACATAAATTGCGCTCCCGCGCGTGGAGTTGTGATAGTGCCCACAAAGCGCGGTTGCGCTGATCATTCTGCGCGCAGGTAATTCCATGAGAATTTGTGACCGAAGCCGCGAATCTACGACAGCGCAAGCGAAACTCATACATTTGTGTGATGCATTTTTCTCCCTAAAAACCACACTTAATTAAAATTCCCCAGCAATCTGAGGGCCTGGATCATGTCCTGCCCCCTCAAAACAATAAATTGCACATTCTGAGTTTTCGTTCTTTTGCCATCCGTTGTCCTTAACCGCATGTGCTGTGGCGCGATGCGGTGTTGGTATCTGAACACAGCGTTTTCGGGCGACGCTGTTATCTCTAGTTGTGCAGCCATACCTACACTTTTTGGGGAGTGTTCCTACATGTCAGTTAATGTGTTACACGGCACCGCAGTCAGATCGCTGCGGATTCTTACGCTGTCCTTGGCGTTAACGGGTTTAGCCGCCTGTGGTGGTAATGGTTTGTTTGTTACCCACGGCGATGAACTGAACAATTCATCCAGTTCTTCCAGTGCGGCATCGAGCTCAACGTCTTCTTCTTCCAGTTCCTCCAGCAGCTCCGGTGATTCCAGCAGCAGTTCCAGTTCGTCCAGTAGCAGTTCTTCCAGCGGCGAGCCCGTAGTCCTGCCAGTTACCGTTCCGTCTGATGCGTTTGATCGCTTCAGCGATTCCTCTGCTGAGCAGGAAGGCGACTGTAACAGCACTGGCGAAGTGGACCTGGGCGCGGCTGGCCCGGCCAGAGGCCTCTGCGACGTGGTGGCTACCGCCCCCGGCGAATGGCTGGAATACGATATCCACGTGGCGGAAGCCGGGAGTCACAGCCTGACCTTGGCCCTGGGCGCTGAGATCGAAGGCGCTTCTGTGCGGGTGCTGGTCAACGGTAGCGATGCGGGCAGTCTGGATGTAACAGGACTGGCCTCCCCCGAGGGTGACAGTCGCGCGTTTGCCGAATTGACCTTGCCCGAAGTGGCCTTCAACACCGGCAATAACGTGGTGCGGGTGGAGTTCACCACTGGCGGAGTCTATTTCGATTATTTCCGCGTTGGACTGGTTGCGATTCCCGATGACTTCGGCAACTCCTTGTACGCATTGCGCGCCGCAACCCAGCCCTATGGCGATGCTGAGGATCCGTTGCTCGCATTTTTCCAGCCAGATTTAGCGTTCGTCACCGGGGGTTATCTCGTGGATGCGCCGCAAGAAACCTGGGGTGATGGACGGGACAGTCTCAGCGCGGCCTCTCGTGTGGGCGAATTCGCCTACATGCTCCCCATCAACAATGGTCGGTATGACATTGCCTTCACCGCGTCGGAATACTCGGCAATCGCCGAGGGGGAGCGCGTTTTTGATGTACTGGTTGAAGGTCAGCCGGTAGTGGAAGATTTTGATATTTTTGCTGCCAACGAGGGCGATCTCAGCCTGCCGGCCAATTTCTTTGCCCGGGATATCCCGGTCACTGACGGTGTGCTGGATATCGAATTCAAGCCCAGTGTCGGCAACGCGACGGTTTCGACTTTGGTCGTAACAGAGTCGAGCAACTCTTCCAGCAGCAGCTCGTCGTCATCCAGCAGCTCTTCTTCCAGCAGTTCAAGTTCGTCGAGCAGCTCCAGCTCATCCAGCAGCAGCTCCAGCTCAGCCAGCAGCAGCTCCAGCTCGTCGAGCAGCAGCTCCAGCTCGTCGAGCAGCAGTTCCTCTTCGTCTAGCTCCTCGAGCTCCAGCAGCGCGGCCAGTTCTTCCAGCTCAAGCAGCAGCTCGTCTTCATCGAGCAGTTCCTCCAGCAGTTCAAGTTCGTCTAGCAGCTCTAGCTCGTCCAGCAGCAGTTCGTCTTCGTCTAGCTCAAGCAGCTCGTCCAGTTCGAGCAGTTCAAGTTCTTCCAGCAGCTCC
>JBQGED010000082.1:0-8198 GCA_052039425.1 Sphingobacterium griseoflavum
CGCTCCGAGAGGTAAATCGTGGATTCACTCGCCCCAGAGATAGCGACATTACTGCGGGAGTACGTCTGCCCGCCGGTAAAGTGGGCATCCGCCTGATATTGAATACCGTCAAGCCGGGCAGCGGAACCACCAGCGTTCAGAGCCATCACCAACACAGGTTCCCCCGCCGGCTGTTCCGGCGGGACAAATACGCCACCTGAGGAGCTGGAGACAGAACCCGAACTTGAGGAGCTTCCGCTATCGTCTTCGCCTCCACACGCACTCAGAACGAGCGTTATGGCACCAAGCAAAAGCCAGCCCGGCAGTCGCTCTCTAAAACTCTTGATCATCTGATTGTCTCCGGTCAGATCGGGTTATTTTTTTTGGCGAAATAAGCAAGCGGTAATGCTGTGCATCTCTGCAGGCCATTCCCAAGAAAAAACAATACTGATGTCATCGAATCAACAGACAGAACTGGAGATAGAATTAGTAAGAATTCCAAATTTTTGAATTGATTTTTCTTTTATTTAAATGTTGAAACAGCTGATACTGTGATGCCCCGCACTTTTTGTGCAGGCACAAAAAATTATACCCGGAGAAAAACAGCGTAATCCGGCTAATCAACTGACGAAAAAATTCTTGCTTTTATGAGAAAAACTGGCAGCTATTGAGAGAAATGAGACGTGAAGGAAGAAAAATTTTCAGCGAAAAATGCAGAAAAAAATAAGTGATTTAATAATCAAACATGAAGATTAATACAACATAAAATCCATGCAGGACACATGCGCAGAAGATGCAACACAGGGGAACGCGTACGATCGCAAATTAATTAATTGGTCATGCAAATTCGTCATGTCGTAGCTTTCAAAGCAGTAGATGTTTTACAAAGCAGTAGATGTTTTATTCGATTTTTCGATCGCCTTTTGCGCAGTTCTATACGCATGGCAAGTCCATCACAGACCGCCAAGCCGTGGCCAAATAAAACATGGGAACGATTAGGGGGCAAGCGTGCTTGTTCAAAAGCGTGACGAATTGGTCAAAAATACTATTAATTATTTTAATCTCGCCGATGATCGTTTTTTGATCCAACATGCCTTATGAGTTCACTAAACGAGACTTTCATCACAAGAGCAGCAAGGCGTGATCAGGACTTCTGATGCCTACAGCCACCGGGCTGTACGGTCCGCCATGGAGCATGGCCCAATGCTGTGGTATCACCACCACATCGGGCATAAATGACATAAGGCCGATGGCCGTTAGGATGCCTAAGGTTGCGCGAGAATAAACGCAGAGATAGTCTCCCTCCGCTGATTTATTCCTAGCACTGTTTTTTCGCTCTCCCAAGTCGAAATCTGTTCCACTCCCGCCCCGAAGAAGCTAGATGTCATAGTTTCGCTCTTTTGCAAAAAGCCATGCTGGTCGATTTGGTATACATCTACAGAAGTAGGTCGGCGTCTTATTTGTTCGCCGAATGTTCGGATGGTGAAGAGCTTTTCATCGATAACCTGAGGTGCAAGATAACCCTCCGCACGTCCGGCTAATTCATCGGAGGAGAGTGACCGCAAGACAGCATTGCGAAGTACGAGCTCTCCGTTCGTGTTGTTCCGGAGAAAACTCGCCAAAATCGCTTCCGATTGGTTCGGACGAGCAAAAGCTGAACCGGCATCCATTGTCATCAGGATGTATTGTCCATCTTTATAAAACGAAAATCCGGATGCCGCTGAAATACCCCGCACACTGTGCTTATCTTTGAAAACACTCGAATGTTTAACGGGGTCCAAATAAGTGGTCGCTATTGTGGGCGAATCTACGTTAGACAAATCAAGGACATGCAGCTTACCGAAATATCGGGACACCACATACAAATGGCGATCATCCGGAGAGATGGCAAGAGGACCGGCGAGTGCGGCATCAGCTTCCGCGGGGGGTATTTCACCAAAGGAAAAATTTCCCGTTTGACTCAATTCGCCATTGAGGGGATTTCTTGAATAAATCGCTAGGTCCGTACTGAAAACAAGAGATGTTCCACTGCGGGTTGTTTTATGCTGATGTATATATAAACGGTCTCCCGCATGAGTAAAAGCCGCATGCGCTGAATTCGCGCTCAACTCGCTCAAGGATACCGAATGAGGCGTGGGATGGAGCATACCTTCCGCATCAATATCGAATACCTCTATGCGCTCCCTCGTTATGACGTAAAGGTTGCTTTCATCCGGGGACATCAGCAGCGTTTGAATTTCTGACATCTGCTGCAGGGAGACAACATCAATTTCCTCAAAGCGATTATCTTGCTGCTTCAGTATCGCGATTCGAGGACTTTCATTGCGAAAAACATATAGGATCCGACGAGTTTCACTCGAAACGAATCCCTCCATGTTTTCGAGAAAAGTGCCATGGTCCACCAAGGGTTTGGCAATACACTGAGGTTGCTCACGGTCATATGGAAAGAGCACCACTGAAAATCTTCCTGAAACAAAAGCCTCATTAGTGTTACTTTGGTTGCCGTATCTGTACGACGTAAATCCTTCGGTATGTTCACAAATAGCGACAGGGCTTAAGCTAACCGCTCCGTCGGCATCGATTCCGAAGCGTTGATATCCTCCTGCAATCCCGACACCGTCCCCCTGTTGCCACTGAATAAGACCTTCGCCAGTTTGAGTAAGAGAAAAATCTACCACCCAATCATTTATACTGAGATCGATTTGCTGCACTTTTTCTGCGATTTCATCATTACCCAAGATGTAGCTTGACAATGTTCCACGCCCAAGATGCGCGGTTTTAAAAACAGTAAAGATTCGCCCGGAATGAATTACGGCGATATCCGTCAGATCCCAACTGCCAGGCTCAAATTGATATTCTCTTTGCTCCACGACTGTCGCCTGCTCATCCATGGAGAAATGCCTCAAGAAACCGTAGGAACTCGCCAAATATAATTCCTTACCAACGCCGAAAATACGCACTTGCTCATGTTCACGCGGCATTTCGTAAACCGTCTCCACGCCGGTAATTCGGCCCTCGCTGCTGTAGATTAACTTGTCGAGATAAAAGGCTCGCTCCCCTGATGTCAGAATAAAAATCCCATTGATATCAGGCAACACAACCCAACTGCCGTAAAACCCATTTATACGGGGATGGTCGGCGAAATCGTATGATGCGCGCAACGAGAATCCTTGTGTCCCATTAACCTCATAAGTGTCTACTCGAGTACCGACCGCAACAAAAAGCAAATCATTATCCAAAGAAGCCCAGGCAATTTCTTCAGGCTCTTCAACCCTGGCAATAACCTCCCATGTCGATAGGTTTATTAATGTAAGGGCACCCATATGATCGGAACCACCTTCGTCATCCTCGTAGACTTCCCTTTGAATCAAAACGGCTGTGTTATCCTGCGCGTCAAAGTAATACTTGATATCCTGCATTTGTTTTAATTCGACGCGGGCCGCCCGGGCCATAGTGCTTTCGGCGGGCTCCCGAATAGCCGCATGGTAATTTGTTGACATGGCATAGGCACCCGGGTGGAAAATGATCCCTTCAATTAGCCCGCTCCATGGCGACCTGATATACAGGTCCTTTCCCCGAATACTGGCATCAAGTCCTGATACGGACGCTGTTAAATCGACAGCCCCTAACACCTTTGTGTCACACCTCATTGAGCCCGATGAGGCGACATAGTCGTACTCGGAAAGGTAATATCCAATATCGCCCATGATGGGATTTTGAGTACGACACTTGACAGTGTCATTCAATATTTGGCTATTTAGCTCTGTGGTGAAATCTATGGAAAACTGTTGAGTTAAATTGTCAGTGGTTTTGCTAAGTTGAAAAGAAGAGAGCCGTTCGCGAAAACCCTCAATCTCAAATTGCCCATCAGAATTCACCGAAACAATAGATAGGACTTCCCTCCGCTCATCGACTTTATAATCAAGCAAATATTCCAAACCAGCGTGTAATGAGGCGTATTTGAACGTTAAATCCACTTCAGTTGTCGCCCCAAAAGTCAGCACAGAAGAGGCATCAATGCTGGTGATTGTCGCCACAATTGTCCCTGTCACTACGTCATTCAGCACGGTAGCACGGCAATTATTGAAATTAACCTCGACTACGTCGCCTGGCTTTGCCGTTCCGATAGGTGTATTCAACTCCGCCGTCCCCTGGTCGCAGATAGGCAGGAACTGACTGAGTGATTCACGCTGTGATTCCTGAACAGCGAGCACCGCAACGACTGAAAGCTGCGTTAGAGCCTCAGCTGTGCTGATGCTGTAAGCGGAAACAATATCCAGATGTTCCTCTTCCGAAAACTGGCTGGGAACTTGTGGTTGATGGGCCTCTGAAGATGACGACGAGCCCGAATCACAGGAGGCTAATAAGCCGATTACCGACAAAGCCGCACACAAGCGCCCTGAATTAGCTTTCCAAAACGCCTCTACAACTTTTTGCAGCTGTAATCGCATGAGCATTACTCCATTATCAAAGATGAGTACAGGGCAAAGCTTTCCCCAACCCCAATTAAATTCGCAAACATTGCAAATCTCGCATGCATAGCTGCCGCAGGATCGAACATTACGTCGCCGTCCCACTCAGCTGCTTCGCTAGGTAAGACGCATACCGATCCGTCATGCCGCTGACAAAATCAATCACCTTCATCAAGGCGAAGTACTTTTTGTCGGCTTCGCTGCCGCTCGGATTATTGGAGTATAGGTTTTTTTCACCGATCAGCGCCGCTACTCTTTGGGCTCTAAAGCTGATGGATTGGTTATTTTTATTGACGATTTCATATACGGAGTCGCATAGCGAATTGAGCAACGAGGCGATGCAGTTGTAGGCGCCCAGCTCCAACTCGATTTTGCGTCGGTGGTTGAATATTTGTTTTTTTGCCAGCTCTTTGGCTTGTGCTACGTAGGTTTTAATTTCCGGATCGCAAAGGGAGATAAGATCCACGTGGCGACCGCTGATAATTTCTTTTTCATATTTGCGAAACGCAGACGCAGCGGATTCCACGCACTTCTCAATAATTTTTCCGCGAATAATGGACGGTCTTCTGCCGTCAGGGGCATCGCTAAGGTATTTTTCAAAGGTTGCACGGTCTTTAAAATCGATGACGGGTTCGAGAATCGCATAGATTTGCTCCCAATTCAGAATTCCCATTTGGAGACCATCTTCCAGGTCAATCAAGCCATAACAAAAATCGTCCGCCGCCTCCATCAGATAAACCAATGGATGGCGGTTATACCACCCGCCATCTTCATACGGAGTCAGACCTACCTCACCGGCGATTTCGTTAAAAATATTCAATTCACTTTGAAAGACGCCGTATTTGTTTTTCTTGGGTCGAAGATTTTCTTGTGGGCTTACGGACGTCCAAGGATATTTAATAAAGGACGCCAGTGTCGCATAGGTCAGTCGCATGCCACCTTCATGCGGGTAGTATTCCGAGGTGGTCAGCACTCGCAACCCCTGCGCATTCCCTTCAAATTGTTTAAGGTCGGCCTGCTGTGCGGGGGCAAGACCTTCCAGATATTTGGCCCCATCATTTTGAAACCAGTAGCGGATTGCCTCTTCGCCGGTATGACCAAAAGGCGGGTTGCCAATGTCGTGTGCCAAGCAGGACGCCTGCACTATGTCGCCGATATCCGTTGGCGAAACCCCATCCGGCAAACTCCCTTGCTCCATCAGCAGGTAGCCCACGTTAACTCCCAGACTTCGGCCGACACATGCCACTTCCAAACTGTGTGTCAGGCGATTATGAATATGATCGTTTTTCGCATGGGGATGGACTTGAGTTTTCTGTGCTAATCGACGAAAAGCACCAGAAAAAATGATTTTATCGTGGTCGGAGTTAAACGGAGATCGCCCTAATTCACTCTTGGGGCTTCTCCTTCCAAGGCGGTTGGGGTTGAGCAACTTTTCCCAACTAGGCCCGGAACGCGTCTCTACAAAAGCCATTTTTCTACCTGATGTCAAAAAATCGTTGAATTTATGTGGTCACGATTACTTGCGGTCGAGGAATCAACACTCGCAATTATTTTTGCACAGCGCTTTCCCCAATATATCTAAACAGACAGCCGCGCCATATGCCTCATGGCCAGCATAAAATATCGGTTTGTCAAATAATTAGAGAAACAATTTAGCCCATTCATCCGAAACCCATGCCGCGCCGCATCAATTATTTGTCATTGCGCGATATTGCTCTACGCTTCAAACAACCGGAACCGAAGCTTGGACGCTGCCAGCTACCTAGGCGAGTCATTTATGCGTGTAAACAAGCCCGTTACCCACCGGGAATTTATTCTTCAGGAAAACGACGAGATTGTTTCGTCATCTAACTTGCGCGGCGACATTGTGTTTTGCAACGACACATTTTGTCGAGTTTCCGGTTTCTCCATGGAGGAGCTGGCCAATCAGCCGCACAATATCATCCGCCATCCCGATATGCCGCCTGCAGTCTTCGGAGCCATGTGGCAGCGCCTTAAAAGCGGACAGCCCTGGATGGGCGTGGTGAAAAACCGCTGCAAAAACGGTGATCACTATTGGGTCCACGCTTACGTCACCCCGGTGCGTGATCACAAGGGTATATGCGGTTATGAATCTGTTCGCGTCAAGGCGGAAACGGAGTGGATTGCCCGTGCTGACCGTCTTTACCGCCGCTTGAATGCCAACAAATCCGCCATCCCGCCGCTTGAACGGTGGCTAAACCGCTGGGGTAATACCGCAATAGTTGGGATAGGCAGTTGGATGATGCTGGCAGCCTTCCTCTTTCTGCTCTCCAGCCCATCGCCCAACCTTGTTCTGTTGCTCACGCTACCAGTGCTGGCAACGAGTCTATTGGCTCATGCACTCCAAACACTGCCCGTAAAAAAAGCGGTAAGTGGGGCTCATGATGTCATTCACGACCCCATCGCCACCTACGTCTACACCGGCGGAACCGGCTATACACACGATATCGCCCTGGCGCGTCTGGCCACCCAATATCGCCTGCGCACCGCCCTTGGACGCTTCCGCGAGTCCGCAACTTCTCTGAAAGAAAAAGCGGAAGAAGTGCATACTTTCACCCATCGCACCTTCGATGGCATTGCGACCCAGCAACAGGAAACCACAAAGGTCGCCAATGCCATGGAACAGATGGCACTGGCAGTGCAGGAAGTCGCCTCTGGAGCAAGCCGGACCTCGGTCTCCACCAGCGTCGCCACCGAAGAAGTCAGCGAGGGTCATAGAGTCGTGAGTTCTGCTCGCCAAACCGTCAACAACCTGGCGGAAACAGTGGTTTCGCTCAATGGCATGATCACCCGCCATACAGATGACAGCGCAAAGATCGCCCAGGTGGTAAATGTGATTCGCGGCATCGCGGAACAGACCAACCTATTGGCTCTGAATGCAGCTATAGAAGCCGCGCGCGCCGGCGAACAAGGTCGCGGATTTGCCGTGGTCGCCGACGAAGTGCGCTCACTGGCGCAACGCACGCAGGAGTCTACCGGCCATATCCAGACCATTATTGCCGACTTGAGCCGTGCCACGGACGACACCAGAGCCCGCATGGACGACTGTCTCGCAGCAGCTGAAAGCAGCGTCAATGAAATGGATCGAGTTCATCACGCGCTTACCGCCATTTCCAACACCGTGACCCAAATCGACCAAATGTCTCACCAAATCGCTGCAGCCGCGGAAGAGCAATCCGTTACCGCGGTGGACATTGAACGCAATACCAAAACCATCGCCCGAATCGCCGCCACATCTCAGGAAGAAATTCAAACGACGGAATCTTTGGGCAGTCAGATGGAGCAGGAAACGCGTAAGCAGTTGGAATTGGTGTTGCGGTTCTACTAAAGGCGCCATAACTCTTGAGCGGAGAGACGGCTGTCGCGGTGTAGAGCTGATGGCCGACCTGGATTTGATACCAATGGTGTGATTTTTGTTGGGTATCGTTGAGATCACCTATCGACCGCACTTGGATAGTGCCAGTCACTTGGGTTTTCCTTAATCACTCTCCAATGCTACACTCAGCCACGTTATACCAAACGTTATAACAAGGCAGACTCACAATGAAACTCAAGATCACATCTATAGGTAACTCCGCTGGTGTCATATTGCCGAAGGAAGTATTGGCACGACTGCGCCTGGAAAAAGGCGATGAACTCTATCTATTGGAGACGCCGGACGGCATCAAGCTCACTGCGTTCGACCCTACCCTGGCCGCGCAGATGGAGGTGGCGGAGCAGGTGATG
>JBQGED010000083.1:0-16919 GCA_052039425.1 Sphingobacterium griseoflavum
AAACGTATATACATCAGGGCCGTTTTACCATCGCTTGTTAATTACTTGCTTGCCGCTAGTGTGAAGCTCTTTCGCACTAGCTTTCTTCTCAGTTTTCTTTGCCTTAAAAATTCTGTAAATAATAATCCGCACACGCTTTCAGCCGCAGCGCTCGGTCGATTGGATGTTGATTGCGTATGTCTGAAGGTTAATGCCGCGCAATCATGCGGCGGCATTAGGAGAGGAAAGAATTAATTGCGCTCTTCTTTGAGAATGGCCTCAGCGGGGTCGTCCTGGAGGCTCTCTTTCAAGTCCGTGATTCTTTTGCTGCATAGTTGGCATTCAGCCAAAATGGCTTCAAAAATTTGGATAGCTTTGGTGACATCCCCATTTTTTTGCAGTGTCAGCTTGCCGAGCTCGGCGTTAATCGAAATGGTATTCAACGGATTGCGAATATCGTGAATGAGCGCACTGGTGGAGCGTTTCATGGTTTCTCCGTATTGCATGGCGATAAAGACTCTAGCTTGATTCCGTCACATGGCGCGTTGTTATCGCTTCACTCCGCACATGTATTGGTATAGCTGTTCAATCGGTTATAGAGAGTCTTCAAACTGATTCCGAGCATTTCTGCGGCTTTCTTTTTATCACCATCAAGGTGTTCAAGCGTGGTTTGAATCAGCTCCTTCTCTACGTCCTCCACTGTCTTTCCAAAATGTATGCCATTATTTTGCGTTGTTTCTAGGCGCGAAAACGGAGATTGAATACGCTCCGGCAGGCGGATTTTGCCTGTCGCCTGATCGGCCATGATATAGGCTCGATGGAGGCAGTGACGCAATTCACGCACGTTGCCGGGCCAATCGTATTGGCAGAGACGATTGAGGTCTTCCTCGCGGATGCCGATCTTGGCGTTGTATTGCAGATTGAGATCAGTGAGGAAGTGATCAACCAACAGAGGGATATCGTCCTTGCGCATACGCAGGGGCGGTATATGGATGGGGAAAACGGCTAAGCGGAAATACAGGTCTTCCCTTAGCTTTTTGTCCCGTGCGATTTCATGTTCCGGCCTATTGGTGGCAGACACCACCCGGCAGTTCACATCCAGCGCACTGGTACCGCCCAGCCGGGTGACTTTGCGCGACTCCAGCACCCGCAGCAAGTTGGGCTGCAGGTCGATGGGCATTTCGG
Organism: Sphingobacterium griseoflavum; assembly: GCA_052039425.1. Classification (GTDB taxonomy): domain Bacteria; phylum Pseudomonadota; class Gammaproteobacteria; order Pseudomonadales; family Cellvibrionaceae; genus UBA5868. The sequence goes on from JBQGED010000083.1 coordinate 1,165, forward strand.
TGATCTCGTCCAGAAACAAGGTGCCGTCCTGAGCCAGCTCGAAAACGCCCGGTTTGCGGTTGATGGCCCCGGTAAAGGCGCCTTTCTCGTGACCGAACAGTTCGCTGTTGATGAGTTCTGTACTGAAGGCGCCGCAGTTGATCGGCACAAAGCTGCCACGCGCCTGACTGGCGCTATGGATGGAGGCTGCAACCTCCTCCTTGCCGGCGCCGCTTTCCCCCACCAGCATGACGTTGGCCTGAGTGCTGGCGACACGGTCGATCATCTCGTAAAGCTTCTGCATGACCGCCGATTCGCCGACTAAGTGGCCAAAATGTTTTTTTATGCCGCTGTCCTGGCTGGCGGTGTTGCTGGTTGTACTGGTGGCGAGAAAGGCGTTGAGTTGTTCGAGATCGATAGGTTTGATGAGGTATTTGATGTTGGGGCCGTATAGGTTCATCACAAAGGATTTGATAGACGCGTGCCCGGTAACCAAGGCTACCTGCAGATTGTGATTTTCGGCATTCAGTGCATCCAGCACATGAAGGCCACTACCATCAGGTAGTATGAGGTCGAGAATCGCATGGGTATAGTTGCTGGCAACGGCCATAGACTTGGCTTCCTCTACCGAGCTAGCCCCTTTTACCGTGTGACCCAGCATCTGCAGCAGATCTGTCGTTGCATTCAAAAACTTCGTGTCATCGTCGACCAGCAGAATATTTGCCACCAACTATTCCTCTATCAAACAAACAGGTTCGCTTCATATCGCCCACAACAGCAGGCATGCGCATTCACATATTTTCAACCGGTGGAGAACCGGTGGCGGCCAACCCGCCAGTGACAGGCATATTGGACGCGAGATAGCACGTGGTATGCCTGGCTCCGGCTCCATTCACGCTGCTGTCCGGCAAGACGGGAACATATGGGCTGGAGCTAATTTTTAAGGTATTGCGCAGAAACAATCCGGATTCCGCCTTAAATTCATCTAGGCACTCTACATCCCAGGCAATCAATAAGTGCCAAAAATCCAATGCCCAATCCAAATAAGGCTGCTGGGAGGGAATTGGCGCAAATTGGGACAACTATCGCATTGGTGACCAAAATCCATATTGACAGCACAAAATCGTTACTTGGTTTCGGGCAATTCGCTTGTTGAGCATTGGGGCCGAGAATCATGGCGAAGTTCCATATATTCCCAATCCGCATGCTGCGTCAAGCTCTGCTTTATCACAAAAACAAGGGTTAACGTTATTCACCGGCGGCGGGTGAGGTGGGTCATTTGGCGCCCCGTACTTTAATTCAAAGGGGATTTTGTGACAAGGCTCGTTAAAAACAGCACTCTGCGCACTGATGGGTAGCGCGATAGCCATACCAAAAGTGCACCGGTGCCGATAAACAACACTTTTTTATAACGACAGCTGCTTAGTGGATGCACGTGCCAATGTTGTTGCATGAGGCGATATTCGCCGGTCAAGCGCGCATTAAGAACTTGGATTTCAGCGGGCAGCTTCACGGAAATTCTCTTGTACGGTTTTGACGAAGTCGCGGGTATTAGGCAGCGACAAGCGTTTTAAGTAGGTAGCGACCAAATATCTGCAAATGATTAAGGCAATCATCTGAATTAATAAAAATCCTGCGATCCCCCAGCCAACCGTACCCAGAAGGGCATAGGCCAACCAGCCGACCGCAGCGGAAAACGACAACCAAGCAAACAGAGATAATAAAAATATAACGACAAACAACCCCATAATTTTCGGCAGGGACTGTAAAGCCAGGCGCAGCTCCAGTGCCGCCAGTTCCAAAAAACTTTTGGCAACGGATACCGCATCCCCTGCCAGCACCATCAGTGATGGTTTTTCAGCGGAATCGGTTGCAACATCCGCCAGGGCCTCGTCGACTTTGGTTTCTGTTTCTATAGTCATTTTTTTCTCGCTGCGGCGGTGGGCGCAATGTTGATAATTAACGAGTTACTCGTGACAGCAGCCAGCCCAATGCAAAAGCGGCACCCACGTACAGCAATGGTTTTTCAGCCATTTTGTGCTCGGCCTTTTCTTCCAGTTCCCAAGCTTTGCGTTTGCCTTCACTGAATTTCATTTTGGCAATGTCACCTGACGCTAAACCGAAACAAGCTACCGCATCATAAATGCTTGAGGAGGCTTTTTTCATTTGCTCGAGAGCATCACTAATGCGCGCTGCTTGCTCGCTCATAGTGTGTTCAGAAGAACGCACGCGCTCCTGATGATTGCCGTTGGGTTTTTCAGTTTCAAAAGTCGGACGTGCACTTGTAGTCGGTTGTTGAATGTTCATAAGGCAGTTCCTGTGGTCGGTTTATATTATCCGGCGACTCACACCGACGCCGGTTGGCAGGGTTCGAAAAACAAGATTCATGCCACCTGCTTATTGACCGACTGTGCTGTCGCTTTGCGTTCGGGCTTTTGTAAACTTTGCAAGAAACCCGAGTTTTTTACAGTTTGGGTTGGCTTCCTCATGGGAGCAGCCATTAAAAACCTCTACCCAGTCGCCAATCAGCCGCAGGTGGCTCAGGGCGAGTTTGATACACATTAACAGAGGAATCGCGAGGAGCATGCCGCCGACGCCCCACAGCCAGCCCCAGATGAACATCCACAGCACTACTAGCAATGGGTTGATATTAAAGCGTCTGCCCAGAATCGTTGGAGTAATAAACTGCCCTTCAATGAGATTGAGCGCAAAGAAAATGGCGGGTGCTTTGGCGATGCCCAAAATGGATTCGTGTTCGGCAAAGCCCACTGCGGTAAGGATCGCCACGAGAACTAGCGGTCCCACATACGGCGCGTAGTTGAGAATTGTGGCCAGCGCTCCCCATAAAAGCGCGTCCTGCACACCGGCCAGCGATAGCGCCGCAGCTGTGCATAAGCCCAATCCGACGTTGATTATGGATACCCAGAGGATGTACATGGACACGTCGTCGCGAATGACCTGAAACATGACCACCGTTGTTTTTTTGTCGGAAAAAGTCTGCTGCGCCCTGACAATGTTGCGCATCAGGTCGTCGCCGTAGACAAGGAAAAAGTAAATCATGATCACCACCGCAAACCCTTGCACGATCAGCAAAAAAGTTGTTTGTGCAAACATGGAAGCGAGGTTGACCATTGTGGAATCCATGGCCTGCTCAATCGCCGAAGATGCCTCGCCTGCAGAGCTTTGTCCCACCCCAAAACTCTTGGATACTTCGCGGATACCATCTGCCAGGCGATCCCCAATAAGCGGTGCGGCCTCGATCCAACGCATGGCAGGTTCAAATAAAAAAGTAAAGGTATAAACCACCCCGGTTATCAATGCCGCTTCCAGTAGAAGACTGGCGACAGGTTTGGGTATGCGAAAACTCTCAAGCGTGCGGACGAGGGGAGAGGCAAACAAGGCAGTGAATCCAGCAACCAGAATCGGCAGCAAGATTAATTTCGCGTAGTAAATAACAGTAATTACCACGATGATGGTAAGAATCTGCAGCGCCAAAGGAGCTTTTGGCTTCTCCGTGTCGAATACGCTGGTTTTGGTGGTTTGAGTCGTTTCCATGGTTCATCCGCGTTGCTTAGTAAGAGCGCTAAAGCTGATTCTGTGCCATGCGATTGTTTCAGTGGATTTTCCGGCTGGTTTTGTTTTCTCCTTCTGTCGTGCAATGTGTTTTTGCAAAAAAAATTGCAATCAGTGTAAAAGCAGCCTGCAGATCAGCTGCGCTTTCCCCTTGAACATTACTTTTGTTGTCTCCTAACCAGTGGCATGGAACCTGCAATTTGTCTCAGCGCTGAGCATGATCGACACGATACGCAGACGTTGGACAAGGGGAGGCATGTTATGAAAATGGTGACATTGTTTTTCGCTCCTTTGGCGGTCTCTTCCTCATTGCTCTTAATCGACGCTGCTGCCGCGGACAGCACTGTAGATAACCGCGTAACCACGGAAATACGCCAGGAGCCGATGGAGCGCGCAGCGGTCCAGGACGGCGCGCAAGAGGTAAAACAGGAGACCAAGCAGGCGTGGGAAACAGTTAAAGAGGGAAGTAAGGAGGCTTGGCGGGATACGAAATCTGCCTTCAGCGAAGGAGTTTTAGAAGGGAAGTTGGCAATGGCAATTTCGCTCAACAAATATCTGAAACCATTCAAAATCGATTCGGATGTGCAGGGCAATAACGCTATTTTGGAAGGGCGAGTCAGTTCGGAAGTGGAAAAAGAGTTGGCGGGGAGTATCGCCAGCGGCATTGATGGAATTGCATCGGTGGATAACCGTTTGACTGTGGATGCGGCATTGGCGGAGCGCCACTATCAGCAAAAAGCGGAGAAAAGAGATTTCTCGCAATTTTTTTCTGATGCATCTACCACTGCATCGATCAAAACCGAGTTATTGGCGAACGATGAAATAAAAGGATTGAAAATCAACGTCGACACCTATAACGGCCGCGTGACCTTGAACGGCGAAGTTCAGACCGAAGCGCAAAAATCCCTGGCGGAATCCATTGCCAGAAAACGTGACGATGTCACTGAAGTGGTCAACCGTATCCGCGTCAATTCTTGATTTACGCGTGGCTGATCGAATCCATAAGGGCGCGAACCTCGCGCCTTATTTGTGGGGTACAAGAATGTCAAACATAACCTTTATCGATGATATGAGTTCTAGGCGCGCCCGCGCCCGCCGCAGCATGATCAGCTGCTCGGCGTCGCAGAATGATGAAAAATCGCAACAAGTGATTATTGATCTGCTTAATGAGGCATTGGCGACAAAGCTGATTTGCGTGATGCGTTACAAAGCGCATTATTTTGCCAGCCATGGATTTGCTGCTCCGGGAGACGAAATAAAACTCGCTGATGCGGAATATAAGGAGCATGTCGCTGAAGAGCAGCATCATGTGGAGCGTATTGCGGGGCGTATCTCAGAACTCGGTGGATTTGCCGATTTCAACCCACCAATTCTGGCGCAGCGCGGCTACAGCGATTACACCTGCACCGAGAGCCAGCTGGATCTGTTAAAAGAAGATCTGATCGGCGAGCGAATTGCGATCGATATTTATCGCGAGATGATCCGTTTTGTTGCCGGGCGTGATTCTGAGACGCGAGATCTGCTGGCGGACTTAATGCATCGCGAACAGCAGCATGCGGCCCGTCTGGAAGCAAGAATCGAGTCTCTCCGACCCGAGCCTAGCCGCCGCGCAGTCGCCTGATGTTTTTTTTGCTCCGGTGGGGCTCGCCGCTGGAGCAATTTTGCATAAGAGACAAACTAGTCGGTTTGTGCCTTGATCCGCCCCCATTCAAGGGTTTATATTCTCCGCCGCTGTCAACGGACTCACCAGACTTCCCCGAGGAATACCTAGTGTCAGACCGCTGAATGCATGTGACCACGTCACGATGCGCGGTTACATTTTTTTTCATCTGGAATCGGTTTGATACCGTAGCATGCGCTGCCGGTTTGCTGTGTGCGCGCCTGTTGCCCAATCGTCATCATCTGAATCCTTCCCGATTTTGCAGTTTGTTGTCCGGCGTGGAGCCAGGGGTCGGATTCTCTCTCTATAGCGGTAGTCATCTCATGATCAAGAACATTGCTTTCACTGTGCTCGCACTGTTTGCGTTGATTGGCCTTCTTGGAGGCATTAAGGCGATTCAAATCGGCGACCTGATTGCGGCCGCATCAACTATGGTGCCACCGCCCGCGACTGTCGCGACTCACAAGGTGGAAAAACAGACCTGGGAAGTTTCACTGGACGCGGTGGCGTCTCTTGAGGCGGTGCAGGGTGTGGTGATTTCCGCCGATATTCCTGGCCGGATAACCGACATTTATTTCACGCCGGGTAGCCGCGTTGAAAAAGGTACGCCGCTTATTCAGCAGGACATCACGTCGGAAACGGCGCAGTTGCGCGCAGCCGAAGCGAACGTCGAGCTGGCGCGAGTGAATGTGGAGCGGGTGCGCGAGCTGTATACCAAGCGCGCGTCGTCCAAATCCGACCTGGATACTGCCGAGGCGCGTTATAAGGAGGCGCAGGCCCAAGCCGATACTTTCCGCACCACCATCGCCAAAAAGACCGTGAAGGCTCCGTTCAGCGGACGTCTTGGTATTCGCTTGGTGAATGTGGGTCAGGATCTGGCGAGCGGCACACCCATAGTGTCGTTGCAGGCGGTGGATTCTATGTTTTTGAATTTCTCTCTGCCGCAGCAAAGCCTGGCACTTATCGAACCCGGCCTGCCAGTGCGCATGAAAACCGACGCCGCTCCCGGCCAAGCCTTTGAGGGGGTGATCACCGCTATAGATCCAGAAGTGGATCCCGCCACCCGCAACGTGCGGGTGCAGGCGACGGTGGCAAACCCCGAGCAAAAGCTGCTTCCCGGCATGTTCGGTCAGGTCAAAGTCATCCTCCCTGATACCGAACCCGTGGTGGCTGTGCCGGTTACGGCAGTGGCTTACGCGACTTTTGGCGACTCGGTATTTGTTGTTGAAGAGGAAACTACGCCCACTGGTGAAAAACAGTTGGTAGCGCGCCAGCAGTTTGTGCAATTGGGCCGCACCCTCGGCGATTTTGTCGCCGTCACCAAAGGCATCAGCGAAAATCAAACCGTTGTGGTGTCCGGCGTGTTCAAGTTGCAGAACGGCGCGCCTGTGGCCATCAATAACGAGGTGAAGCCAAGCTTTTCTCTGACACCGACACCTAAAGATTCCTGAGGTTGAGGCGCACTCGCTGCGCCTCACACACCTACAATCTCCGGTCCATACCTATGAAATCGTTTACTGATATTTTCGTTCGCCGCCCCGTGCTGGCGATCGTGGTTAACCTAATTATTGTGATCGCCGGCCTACAGGCGATTTCCTCGCTCACCATTCGCCAGTATCCGCGCAACGACAACTCGGTGATTACCGTGAGCACCGCCTATATCGGCGCCAGTGCCGAGTTGGTGCGCGGCTTTATCACCACGCCGCTGGAGCGCGCCATTGCCGGTGCCGATGGTATCGACTACATCCAGTCGCAAAGCGCGCAGGGGCTGTCCACCATCCAGGTGCGTCTGGAACTGAACTACGACCCTATAAAGGCACTGTCGGAAGTCACGGCCAAGGTCAATCAGGTGCGCGGCGACTTGCCGCCAGAAGCGGAAGTGCCCTTGATCAACGTGGAGAGTGCAGACAGCGCCTTTGCATCGGCATATCTAAGCTTCAGTTCGGATATTCTCGAGGACAACCAGATTACCGACTTCCTCAGCCGGGTGGTGCAGCCGCGCCTGTCCGCTTTGGAGGGTGTGCAGCGAGCTGAGGTACTCGGCGCTCGCACCTTCGCCATGCGGGTATGGTTGAAGCCTGAGCGCATGGCAGCGTTGAACGTAACGCCGGTGCAGATCCGCCAGGCTCTGGCGTCCAACAATTACCTCGCCGCTCTCGGTAAAACCAACGGCAATTACATCCAGGTCAATCTGTCGGCCAACACAGATCTGTCGAGCGTAGCGGAATTCCAGGATCTGGTGCTGCGGTCAGAGAACGGCGCCGTTATACGCTTGCGCGATGTGGCCGATGTGGTGCTAGGCTCGGAAAGTTACGACGCGGAAGTGCGCTACTCCGGCAAAACTGCGGTATTTATGGGCATTTGGCCGCTCCCCAATGCCAATTCTCTGGATGTGATGCGCCTGGTCCGCCAGGAAATGGATGCGATGAAATCCAGTTTGCCGCGTGGACTTGAAGGAGTGATCGCCTACGATGCCACCGCCTACATCGAGAGTTCCATTCATGAAGTTTTGAAAACCATGACGGAAACCTTGTTGATCGTCGTGGCCGTGATCTTCCTGTTCCTCGGTTCGGTGCGCTCTGTGATCATTCCGGTGGTCGCTATTCCCGTATCGCTGATCGGCGCCGTGTTTCTGATGCAGTTGTTCGGCTTCAGTCTCAATCTATTGACGCTGCTGGCGGTAGTACTTTCCGTGGGGTTGGTGGTGGACGATGCGATTGTTGTGGTGGAAAACGTCGAACGTCATATCAGTGAGGGCAAAAGCCCGACCGAAGCGGCCATGCTCGGAGCCCGTGAGTTGGTGGGGCCGGTGATCGCCATGACAGCGACTCTGGTGGCGGTGTATCTGCCGATAGGTTTGCAGGGTGGTCTGACGGGATCCCTGTTCCGCGAGTTTGCCTTTACGCTTGCGGGCGCCGTGACCATCTCCGGCATCGTGGCCCTGACGCTGTCGCCGATGATGTCTGCCAAAATGCTCACCCGTGATATCGAAGGCCACGGCTTTGCCGCAGTGGTGGCGCGCACTTTCGAGCGCATCCGCAACGGCTACAGTAGATGGCTGGATGCGACTCTGCGCAACCGGGTTCCAGTCTACGTAGTGTGGGGCGTTATCTCGCTGTTGACGATTCCCATGTTCCAGATGTCCGTAAAAGAGTTGGCGCCGACGGAAGATCAGGGCGTTATCTTTGGCATAGTTGAGGGCTCGTCAAATTCTTCCATGGAGCAGGCGAGTATCTACGCGGCGGAAGCCAACCGGGTGTTTATGGGCTTCCCGGAAACCGAGTTCACCTTCCAACTCACTTTCCCCAGCTCCGGTTTTGGCGGTATGGTGCTGCAGCCCTGGGATCAGCGTGAACGTTCCGTATTTGATTTGATGCCTGAAGCCACGGCGCGCCTGGGTGCCATTCCAGGCATCAACATGTTTCCGGTGACACCCCCGGCCCTGCCCGGTGGCGGCGACTTCCCAGTGGAGTTCGTTATCGCCTCCACCGCCGAGCCAGCGGAAATACTCAAGTTCGCCGAACAGTTGCAGATGAAGGCCATGCAGAGCGGCATGTTTGCATTCCCGCCACAGATTGATACCCGGGTGGATCTGCCCGAGGCACACGTTGTTATTGATCGCGACAAGGTGGCCGATCTCGGCCTGGATATGCAGCAGGTAGGTGCGGATCTCGGGGTGATGCTCGGTGGGGGCTACGTCAACCGCTTCAATATTGGCGGCCGCAGCTACCGGGTGGTGCCGCAGATCAAGCGAGTGGACCGGCTCAATCCCGACCAGTTGGAGGACATTTATGTCACTGGACCGGCGGGCAAGCTGGTATCCCTGAGTACCATTGCCGAAATCCAGCATCGTACCGTGCCGCGTTCGTTGAACCGCTTTCAGCAGCTGAACGCGGTAAAGTTGAGCGGTGTGGCCATTCGACCTCTGGATGAGGCTCTGCGATTTCTGGAAGATGAGGCGGCGCAGATTCTTCCGCAGGGCTACATGATCGATTACACCGGCGAGTCGCGCCAGTTGCGTCGGGAGGGGAACAAGTTCCTGCCAGCGTTTACGCTGGCGATCGTGGCGATTTTTCTGGTCCTCGCGGCCCAGTTCAACAGCTTCCGCGATCCTTTCGTCATCTTGCTCGGCTCTGTGCCGCTGGCGATGTTCGGCGCGCTGGTGTTTACCTTCCTGAAAATGCCGAATCCGCAGATGCAGTATTGGACGGATGGCTGGACCACGACGCTCAATATTTATTCGCAGGTGGGGCTGGTGACCTTGATCGGCCTGATCGCCAAAAACGGCATTTTGGTGGTGGAGTTCGCCAATAAATTACAGGAGCAGGGGCGGGCGAAACTGGCGGCAGTGCGGGAAGCAGCCCAGACTCGCCTGCGCCCGATTCTGATGACTTCCATAGCCACGGTTGCCGGGCACTTCCCGCTGGTACTGGTGACTGGCGCTGGCGCGGAAGCGCGCAATTCCATCGGCTTGGTGTTGGTCGGTGGTATGGCGATAGGCACCTTGTTTACGCTGTTTGTGATTCCAGTGATTTACATGCTGATCGCCAAAGATCATCGGCATGTCGAGGAGCCGGAGACGGCTCCCGTTCCGGTCGTCTGATCCTTTGCCCGGCAGGGACGCCGGGTCTGCTCTGCGCGGTCACTGGATAAAATGCCGCAGCACATCTTTCCAACTTACTACGCCCACGAGTTTTCCCTCATCCACCACCGGCAGCAAACTCACCTTGCTCTGCAGCAGCCGATTGCAGGCATCGCGAATACCCTCGTTGGATTCCACCGTCACCAGCTTGGTCGTCATGATCTGGCGCGCTTTGCGGGTGAGGGTAAAGCTGTCCTTTTCATCTTCAGCGGTGGTGTTCACGAAAGGGCTGATATTGCGCAGCACGTCGCGGTCCGAGATAAGGCCAACCAGTTTGCCGTCCTCCACCACCAGCAAGTGATGAATCTGATACTGGTCAAACATGGGACGGATTTCACCGATGGACAGCTCCGGCGAAACCGTGATGAGCTTGCGGGTCATGATATCGGCAACAGGCATGGCGCTATCCTCCGAACCCTAACGTACCTCCGTACCTTTGAGCGTGCCTCCGTACTGCTAGGCGTGGCGCACGCTTCCTTTTTTAGTCTAGATCATTTTTTGTGCTCTTTAGTTGACGCATGAAGGATCGAAAGTTGCGTATTCAGACTCTTAGGCCATAGTTAATAGGCCGGTTAATCCATCTGCGTCGCGCAAGACGCGGTTATTGAGGGGGCTGTCCCTTCCTCTTAGCAATCACAGTTAGATCTATGGATGACAATTTCACATTCTTGCTGGTGGACGATCACGCGCTGTTTCGCGCTGGGTTGGTAGTACTGCTGCAGAAGATGTCGGGCGATGCGGTGGTGCATGAAGTGGGCACAGCGGCGGCGGCCCTGCAGACCGCGGGTGAGCATCCTGCAATTGATCTCGTCCTGCTCGACTACACCCTGCCGGACTCCAACGGCATTCAGGTACTGCGCGCGCTCAAGGCGGCGCGCCCCGAACTGCCGGTGATTCTGTTGTCAGCTCATATCGATTCCGGCCTGATTCAACATGCCCTGAAAGAACACGCCAGCGGTTTTATCCCGAAAACCTCCACCCCGGATGTCATGCTTTCCGCTGTGCAACTGGTGTTGAACGGCGGCATCTATATTCCCCTCGAAGCCATGAATGCTCCCGCTGCCGCGAATGTGTCCTCCGCATTTCAAACGGCGGCAGCCGGCGGCCGGATTCAACTCACCCAGCGCCAGATGGACGTGCTGCAGCAGATGAAAAATGGCCTCTCCAACAAAGAGATTGCCCGCCAGCTGCATATGTCCCCCAGTACCGTCAAAGTTCACGTCGCCGCTATCCTCCGCGAACTCGCCGCCAGCAGCCGCACCCAGGCGGTGTTTTTGGCGAAGGATCGCGGGTTGTTGGATTAGAAGACTCGATCCTTATTTTTCCTCATGCCTTGTCTCAAACCCCTTAGGATTTATCGGCAAGTGCCTGCAATAGCGCCCGCAATTTTGCCGGGCGTACCGGTTTGCGTAGGAAGGGGATTTGGCTGTGTTCGATCTGTTCGATCAGCTCCGGCTCCTGGGCTCCGGTAATCAACAGTGCCGGTACATGTTCACCAAGCAGTCTGCGCAGAGCTGCTATCGCCTGTAGGCCGTTACAAGTCGGCTCCAGCTGGAAGTCCGAAATAATCAGATCAACATTGGCGGTCTCGCGTTTCAGTTCATTTTCCGCGTCCTCCAGGCGATCCCATTCCCGCACATCGCAGCCCCAGCTTTCCAGCAGCTGTTTCAGCGCTGAACGCACCTCGTCATCATCGTCCAGCAGCAAAATTTTGTGTGCGATGACGGAGGAAAGCTGCGGTGGGGGAACAATGACGGTGGGCGGGGCTGGGACTAGGTGGATTTCGGGCAGCGGGCGACCCAGTTGTGCCTGCCCAGGAGCGACGACGCGGAACATGGTGCCGCGGCGGAGTGTGCTGGTAACGATAATGGAATGATCGAGCAACTGCGCCAAGCGTTTAACGATAAACAGTCCCAGGCCCACCCCTTTGCTCGGCTCGCTGTCCTCATCCTTAATCTGCACAAACTCGTTGAAAATCTCGCCCATTTTTTCCTGCGGAATACCGCGCCCGGTATCCCACACTTCGATCCACACGGCATTCTGGCGTTTGCGACAGCCGATCAGCACACCGCCAGTGCGGGTGTAGCGGATGGCGTTGCTGATCATGTTACGGATGATACGCTCGAGCATGTTCGGATTGGAGTACACCGTCAGATCGCGGTTGTACAGGCGTAATTCAATGCGTTTTTCGTTCGCCAGTGCTTCAAATTCGTCGTAGATCTTGGCCAGCAGCGGTTGCAGGGCGAGGTTTTGTTTAGGCACCCGCGTCATGCGTGATTCGAGCTTGCTGATGTCGAGCAGATCAGTGAACAGGTGATTGAGGTTGTCCACCACCTGCTCCAGTTTCTGGATCAGCGGCTCTTGTTTGGGGGTGGCGTGTTCCTTGATGGCGCCGACGAAAATGATCATTGCCTGCAGCGGCTGGCGCAGATCGTGGCTGGCGCCGGCGAACATTTTCTGCAGGTTCTGGTTGCGATCTTCGTGCAGGCGTTTTTGCGCGGCGAGCTGATCGTTTTTCTCCTGAATCTGCACCGCGTATTCCTGCAGCTCGTTTTCATTGGTCTGCAATTCCTCCAGCATCTGGTTGAGCATGCGGGCGATCATTTTGTACGGCGACTTGGGGTAATCCTTGGCGCGCAGGCGGTAGTTTTGCGTCTGATAGAGGGTCTGGCAGAGAGCTTTCAGTTCGCGCAGGGGTTGGGCCTGAAGAAACTCCTGCTGGCGGCGTAAATAAAGGCGGCTCAGGAACACAACGGTGGCGATGACGGAAGCGATAAACAGGCAGAGCAGGGCGGCGACGGGCAGCAGAGTCGGCCGCGGATCCTCCGTGTGCAGAAGCAACATGCCCGGATGACCGTCCCGGCTGATGAAGGGCATATGCAGGGTGAGCCCCTGGTGTTCGGGAGTTCTGACCTGGCCGCCCGCCTGCTCGGCGCAAATACCGGTATTGGCAGGCAATTGGATGGCGAGCGTCTGATCAAAATAAACGCAGGCTTGGCGCAGTCCCGGTACTTGGAGGAGGCGCAGAAAATCCATTCCAACCAAAGTTGAGTCCCGCTGGGCCAGATTAGCGGCCATGGCGTTGCTGTAGTGGGCGAGCCAGTCCCGAGTCTGACGGCCCTGTTGACTGTTGTTCTGCCAAAGCGCCCAAGCCAATCCAGCTGTCAGAAGGGCAAGCCAGAGACCGCACAGCAGAGCCGGCAGCCAGAAATTCACGTTCTTTTTATCGGTCATTGACGTCCACTTTGCTCCGGCTGCTGGGCTGTTCGGCGCTGCGCGCGCACCGCGGGATCTGCAAAGAGTATAGATGCGGAGGCGGTAAGTGACGGGTGGGACCTAATTCTAGTGGGCTAATCACTGTGAATTTAGGCGCCGCCGGACTATAGTTCAAATGTCAGAAATTTGAGGTGGGTCACACTTTATGCTCAGCGGCTCGATGAACAAGGATCTCGTCTGGACTCTGGGTGGCAACAGCTTTCCAGAGCAAACATTTGGCTTTTTGAAGCGTTTCGAAGCGGCTCTGTGCTTGTTTTCGGGAACTGTCAGCCAACTTTACTCTAATTACGAAATCGTCCATTTCGGACACGATGGTCGTAAGCTGGTGGCTTTGCCCAACGCCTTCGCAGCCCACGACACCTTCAACAATATTGAATCGGATGCGGTGGAGCCGACCGGCCTCTACATCATTCCCACAGAAGTAACCAATATGCAGGCGCCGGAGAAGGGCTTGAAACTGGTCTATCGCTGCAGCAAAACCGGCAAGCCCAAATCCATTCCCTTGCAGGACGGTTTGGAAAAAGTGCGCCAGAAATATCTGCCCAAAGAGCCTTTCCTCCCGGTGATGATCAACCGCGATCTGAAGTCGCTCAACGGCAAAATCCCCGCCATGCACCTGCACCGCCTGCGCGTGGCCAAACTCGACAATATTTCCGATCTGATGAAGATGGATATTTCCAAAACCGTCGAGGACAAGATGAAATCGTTTTACCGCGAAACCTGAGTTTCGGCTGCGTAAAACCAATAAAAAACCCGCGTTTATCGCGGGTTTTTTATTTCATGGCTTGAAGAAGGTATAGATCAGTCCGGACAGCTCACCATGCGATCGTCGATGGCGATGTCATCGATATACATGGTGCGTGGACGGGCATCCCCAGCATATTGCTCAACGCCGAGGCGGATATTGTTGAACGTCTGCGGTCCCCACCAGACGCCATTTTGGCGGTTTGGATTTGGTAGATCCATCTTGCAACCGTCCCCCATGTTCACAACCTGAATCTGCGACAACTCGTTGTTGTTGAGCCAGAACTTCAGCGTATTGGTCGAGGCATCGAAGTGCCACTGCACACAGGCCCATTGGTCTTTTGGAATCAGATAATTCTGTGGCGGCGGATTGATGTTGGAGGGGTGTTTCCAGCAGTCGGTGTTCCACTCGTTGTTGCCATCGTTATTGGCGTCGGCCCAGGTCTCATAGTTGGCCATAAAGTGGTCGTTGCGACCATCCAGTCGACCGCGATACATGACGGAGGTTGCCGAAGGCGCACCGGACTGTGCGCGTGGTGGGCCGTCTGCCTGGATAAAGGTGAAGTCGCCGCCGAGGCTGTTCTGGCTGCTCAGGTTGATCATCATGCGACCGTAGAGGGTCTGCTGCAGATCCGCGAATCCGGTCAGGCTGTGCACCAGATTGTTGGGCTGATAGCCACCGCCGGGAGAGGTGATCTTCACCGCATTGGTACCGCTGTAGGCTTTTTCGCTCGATACCTTAACGTTGTTGGCATTGGATGCTGTCCAGCCGGTGGGCAGGGCAGTGCTGCCTTCGAAATCCGCACAGATAGTTGCGCCGCAGCCGCCGGAGCTTGAGCTGCTAGAGCTTGATGAGCTAGAGCTTGACGAACTGCTGGAGCTGGAGGAGGAGCTGCTTGAACTGGAAGAGCTGCTGGAAGAACTGCTCGACGAACTAGAGCTGCTGGAACTGGACGATGAATTGGTGGTGCCGGAACCGCCACAGGCTGCGAGGGTGCAGGTGGCTACGATGATCGGGATCAACTTACGCATGCTTGTATTGCCTCATTTATTGTTATGAATACAGCGAACAGCGCTGATGTGGCAGGCCGACCATAAGGTGATGATGAGACTATTAATTGATAAATATTTAATTGATAAATATTAGTAGGCGCATCCGGCTAAGCCGACGGCTATTTTAGCGCTTAAATTGCCTGAGAAATCGCCCGCCATTGTGATCTGACTCGCGAAAACTGAGTTCAGTGGCGCCGGGAATATAAAGTGAGTTCAAGAAGGTGGGAGACAGCCGACGGGGGCCCCCGTCGGCCGTAAGGTCAGAACAGCCCAAAGACCGCGCCGAGCGCGAACCTGGAGACTTCGTCGAAATCGTCGATGTCGTAATAATCATATTAGCCGCGCACACCGAAGTTGCCGAGAGTGACGCTGGCGCCAATGCCCACCACCGGATCAAAACCGTCTTCCTTATAGCGCTCTTGCGCCACTTCGAAATCGGACTCCCACACAAAGCCACCGAGCTTGCCGAACACATCTACTGGACCCAAGCCAAAAGACAGCACGCCGAAGGCGTTAAAGCCGCTCAACTCGCCGCTATAACCGCTCTCTTCAACTTTGCCGAAGTCCACATAACCCACTTCTGCGGCCAACAGGGTGAACTTAAGTCCGCCAAACAACTTATAGCCGATATCGTCGTCTTTTATGTCTATATCACTACTGGGGTTGAAGCCAACGGTGGCGTTGCCAAAGGATCCGCCAAGATAGAGGCCGCTTTCTGCATGTCCTGCGGTGGCATAGAGCGGCAGTGCGAGGGCGATAACCTTGCCGATAGTGGAGAGCGTGTTGCGGTGGAATAAAGAGTTGCGCATAAGTGACTCCTTGCAGTCG
>JBQGED010000084.1:0-7982 GCA_052039425.1 Sphingobacterium griseoflavum
CTTTTTTTGTTTAACAGTGAAAAAACTTAGAGCTTGTCAGCGTGCTGGCTCAGGTACGCAGCTACACCTTCAGGAGAAGCGGTCATACCCTTGTCACCTTCCTGCCAGCCTGCAGGACAAACTTCGCCATGCTCCTGGTGGAATTTCAGCGCATCAACCATACGCAGCATTTCGTCGACGTTGCGACCGAGCGGCAGATCATTAACCACTTGATGGCGCACCACGCCTTCTTCGTCGATCAGGAATGAGCCACGGAAAGCCACACCACCAGCGGATTCGACGTCGTACGCTTTGGCGATTGCGTGAGTAATGTCCGCTACCAGCGGGTATTTCACTGCGCCAATACCACCGTCTTTGATCGGGGTGTTACGCCAGGCATTGTGGGTGAAGTGAGAATCGATGGAAACGCCAATCACTTCTACGCCGCGCTTTTTGAACTCGTCAAAGCGATGGTCAAACGCCAAGAGTTCAGAGGGACATACGAAGGTGAAGTCCAATGGATAGAAGAAAACCACAGCCTTTTTACCCTTGACCGCCTTGCTGAAGCTGAAATCGTCGACAATCTCACCATTGCCCAAAACGGCAGGTGCTGTGAAATCCGGAGCGGGTTTACCAACTAATACGCCCATTTTTTATCTCCCATGAGAGGTGGATGGATGAGGATGTGCAGATCAGCACTATTGCGTCGCCTGCGGATATTTCAAGGCTGCATAGAAGAATCCGCAGGTTAACCGATGAAATATCGGCCTATTGATAGGCCCCGCAATACTACACCCCCCGGCGAACTCCCCTGATTGTTTTTTTATATAAAAACTATTGTGTGTGCTTATGCTGGCTTCACCAAAAGCTGTGCGAAATACGTTCAAATTTTGACAAAATGTTAATTGACAACCATTATCATTTGCATTAATTTTCATTCGCACATCACCGCAATGCATGGTTTCCTGTATGTACGTATGTCTTTGTAAAGTTGTTACTGATAGCCAAATCCGCTCTGCCGTGGAAAACGGCGCGTCCATCCGCGACATCCGCGATCAGCTGGGGGTTATGACCGAATGCGGCAAATGCGCTTGCCTGACCAAAGATATCGTTCGCTCCAGCCGTAAGGAGTCGGGAGACTCTGAACTCTTCTGGGCTGTTGCTTAAGAACCTTCCGCCCTGGTTTGACAGGGCGCATATGGATCGCCACACTTCCCGGTTACGCCAAACAACGGGGGCACGTAACCATGAAGGGCGACGCTAAAGTCATCGAACATCTCAACAAAATCCTCGCCAACGAGCTAATCGCCATCAATCAGTATTTCCTGCATGCCCGGATGTACAAGAACTGGGGCCTTAAAGAGCTGGCGGATCACGAATATCACGAATCCATCGACGAAATGAAACACGCCGACAACCTGGTTGAGCGCATTTTGTTTCTCGACGGCATTCCCAATCTGCAGAACCTGGGCAAATTGCTGATCGGCGAGAACGTCCGCGAAATGCTGGAGTGCGACCTGACCCTCGAACTCAAAGCGATTCCCGATCTGCGTGAGGCTATCGCCTATTGCGAAACGGTCAGAGACTACGGCTCTCGCGATTTGTTGGAGAAAATTCTCGAGTCCGAGGAAGAGCACGTGGATTGGCTCGAAACCCAGCTGAGCCTGATCGACAAAGTCACGTTGGAAAATTATCTGCAATCCAAAATGGGCAGTTGATCGTCAAAGATCGACAGGCAGGCGGATTTCAAACACCACCTTGCGGCCATCCGGATGATTGAACGCCTGCACCCTGCCCTTGTGAAAATCGACAATAAGGCGCACCACGTACAAGCCAAGGCCGAGATGGTGCCCCTCACCATCCCGGCCGGACGTCAGGGAGTCAAACAACCGGCCCTGCAATGCATCTGGTATGGGCTGCCCAGTATTGATCACCTGCAGGCGGATCTCCTGCAACTCGCGCGTTAGCACCAACTCGATAGAACCCCGTTCTCCGGTAAAGTCGGCGGCGTTTTCTATCAGCTTGTCGCACATTTGAGCCAGTAATTCAGGCGAGGCTGTCAGCACGAAAGGCCCCTCCCCTACGCACGTCAGTACCAAATTGCGCGGCGCATAAACGCTGCGGTAGCTCTCTACCAACACGGCCAAAAACTCTGCCATATCCACCCTCTCCCGCTGGTTTTGCGCAATGGAATACTCAAGACGCGCTGCGGCGCTCATGGCGTTGAGCAGGCGCGTCAGGCGAGTGGTTCCTTCGCTGGCCCGCTCGAGATAAACCTGCTGCTGTTCAGTCGGCTGGAGCTCGGCCAGGTTATCGAGGGAGCTGCGCACAATCGCCAAGGGCGTGCGCAGCTCGTGAGAGAGTTTGCTTGCCAGGGTTTCAAGATACTCGTTGTAATGGCGCAACCGCTGCAGCAGCGCGCCATAACTGCGCGCAAGATCGCCAATTTCATCTTTGCGACGACTGCCCGGAATTTTCGCGCGGATGCGACCTTCACTGTCGACCGCCCGCTGCGCGGCCTTGCTCAGGCGGCGAATGCGCCAGGAGAGAACACTTGCATAAGCCAGCAAAGTGCCGCCGGCGAGCAGGGTTGCCAAACCTGTGTACCAGAGTAGGCGCCCCATCGCGCCTGTGGTCAGTGCCTGAAGTGAATCCAGGCTCTGCTCCGCCACCAATGCCAGGGCGGGTGCGGGATTGCCGTCACTCTGAGGCAGCTTGATTGGCACACTGACCCGTCCTACCAGCGAATCCGACCAGCGATACCAGGACCTGCCGGTTGCTGTATCCGTATGGGTAAGACGCCCCGGCTCCTCGGCAGGCAGCACGGGATAGTTAGGCCGACCGAGCACCCACCGCACCAGACGATGGGCAAGAGTGTCCCGCACTGCCTCATCTTCACGAGGCATGCTCAATTCCCCCGCACGACCCAACAACCAGCCATCCTGCGCGACCAACGACAGCCGCACCCCGGGACGAGCAAAGACCGCCAAAGCATCGGTGTAGGTTTTGTCTGCCTGTAGCAGCGGACGCATTGGTAATAATGCAATAGCCTCTTCGCCGGATGCGCCGTCATTGGCCTGGACGGCCAGCCCGACGATGGCCAAATTCTGCGGCAGTCGCATTTCCAGCACATAGGCGTCTTCCACCTCATTCCAAATGCCGGTGAGACGGTGCTCGCGCTGCCAAGCTCCATGCCCCAGGTGCCGCTCTACCGTTATAGCCCCAGGCGCGGCAGAAAAAAGCCGCAACAAAGTCCCGCCACCTAATTGCATGATGACGTGATCCGCCTGCGGCAGCGGCCGGGACGGATCGAAAAACTGACGCTGGGAATCCGCTACGGTGATAAAGACATAGATCGACCCGCCGCGCTCGCCGAGTGAAATGGAGACAGGAGGCACCGCACCAGGAAGCTGCTGCGGCGGAATCGCAAAATTCCGCCACTCCTCGCCATAACCGTCCACCACCACAGGCCCCGGCAGCGAGTGAATATAAAGGACGGGTTCCGCCTCAAAACGCTGCATACCTTCTAGGCTTTGGGACAGCTGTGTGAGGATTTCCGGGTCGGCCCGCAGGCGTCCTTCCACTGCCTGCGCAGTCGCACCAAGAGCAGCCTGCTGCCCCTCGCGCAGCCCTGCTTCCATTTCCCTCACGTATTCGCACCCCGCCCAGGGCAGGACAATGGTCAACGAAGCCAGAAGCAGAAGTTGCCGCCGCAGCGCCATGTCTACGCCCTACACCAGCCACCGGTATCCCATGCCATACGCGGTGTGGATCTGGTCGAAATTATCGTCATGAGCTTTGAATTTGCGGCGAATGCGTTTGATATGAGAAGTGATGGTATTGTCATCGAGCACAACTTTGGCAGCATCCATCAGCTGCTGGCGATTTTTTACATGGCCGGGATGCAACGCCAGGGCATGTACGATCCAGAATTCCGTCACCGTAAGATCTACCGGCTGCCCCTGCCAACTGGCGACCATACGTTCAATATTGATGGATAGGTTGCCACGCTCGATCACCTGCTCCGCGACCGCGGGTTTGCGAAGGGCATCGACGCGGCGAAATAAGGCGGTGATACGGGCGAGTAAATGTGCTTGGCCGATATCTTTGCTGAGGTAATCATCGGCGCCGAGGCGCAATCCGGATACCACGTCAAAATCGTCGTCGCGCGCTGTGAGAAAAATAATGGGCAGCTCTGGGGCACGACTGCGCAAATCGCGGCACAAATCGAAGCCGCCTTCGGGCTCATCGCCAAGCCCCACATCGATGATCGCCAAATCCGGCAGGCGTACTGCCAGTTGTGTCATGGCCTCGGGGCGACTGCGGTAATGTGTCACTTTATAGCCCTGTCGCCGCAGCGCATCGCAGTAATTTTGGGCGATGGCAATTTCATCTTCGACGATCACTATGTGACGCACCATTTTTGTTGCTCCGCTGCGGCAGGGAAGAAAAGCGACCATGCTAACTCGCTACTGCTTTGGCGCCAACTTTGACCGCCCTTACCAAAGCCGGCCACCTTGACCCGTTCCGACGCCTTCTCTAGAGTGGCCGGTCTTATCTTTTATTAACGTGAGATTCCGCAGGATGTATCCCTATATAGTTGCTGACATTGGTGGCACCAACGCTCGCTTTGCCGTGGTTACAGGCAAATCACAAGGCCATTTCCTTATCGACCATATCCATGTGCTCAACGCCAGGGAATATCCCACCTGTTCAGCAGCTCTGCATGCCTATCTGAAAAAAATCGACGGTATTAAACCACTCGCCGCCTGCCTCGCGATCGCCGGTCCAGTGGTTGGCGACACGGTGCGCATGACCAATTTGAGCTGGGAATTTTCCTGTGTTGCCATGGCAAAAGAATTCGGTTTTCAGCATTTTGTTGCCATGAACGATTTCGCCGCAGTTGCTGCGGCCTGCAGTCAATTAACGGACGATCATTTAATTACCGTAAAAAATGGCGTTGAAGACCAAGGTTCGGCAAAGGCGGTATTTGGCCCAGGCACCGGTCTCGGCGTTGCCGGCCTTGTTAACCATAAGGGTGCGTGGGTGCCGGTCCCCTGCGAGGGAGGTCACGTCAATATCGCCCCAGCCACGCCTTTTGAAGCGGATGTTATTAAAGCTGCAATGGCGACTTTTGGGCATGTCTCAGCCGAGCTGTTTATTTCCGGCCCCGGCCTTGTAAATCTCTATAAATCGATCTGTGCCGTTCGCGGTGAGCAGACCGAGGATGTCAGCCCGGCGGATATCAGCCAGCGCGCACTGACGAGATCGGGATCCATCTTCCACGAGACCTTAAGCACCTTCTGCAGTTTGATCGGCTCTTTTGCGGGCAACCTCGCTCTGACCTATGGCGCCAAGGGCGGTATCTATATAGCTGGTGGCATTCTGCCGCGCTTTAGTGATTTTCTGCTGGCGAGCGACTTCACCGAGCGCTTCAGCAATAAAGGTGTGATGAGTCACTATGTGCAGACCATTCCGGCCAAACTGATTGTGCACCCCGAAACAGCGTTTGTCGGTGCCGCCGCCTGGTTGGAACAGCAAATCGCCTACAACAATTAACCGTTTGCGGGCGCTCACTGCCCGCGTCCCTCCTTCCAGTCCTCGCCGCGCCCGGTTGAATTTGTCGGACATGTTTACATCGACGAGCTTCGGTTGATCGAAAAACTTATCCATCCTCTTGATTAATCTGAAATTATTGCTTTTGGCACACTTTGCGCTTATTTGAAGCAAGCCAAGCATGACGCTGGCAAAAAATAATTCAACTGATTGATTAGAGCGTGGTTATGAAAACCTTTATCGCCATTCTGGGCCTAGCACTGGCCGCAATGAGTTTTGCGGCTCCCAGCTACAGTGCAGACATAAAAGCCGACAAAAAGGCGGCTCACGAAGTGGCCAAGCAGCAAGAAAAAGCTGCCAAAGAAGACAAGAAGCAACACAAAAAAGCCGAGAAAAAAGCCGCTAAAGCTTTAGCCAAGCAAAAGAAAGAACAGCAAAAAGCGGCAAAAAAAGCCGAGCAGGTAGCCAAAAAACCCGGCAAGAACCCGCCCCAAGCGCACGCTGTACCGGAAATCAATGGCTCTCACGCTGTACTGGCTATATCGCTGCTCGCCGGTTTAATCGCGATCCGTCGTGAACGTCGTAGAGGTTGGTAATCCAATCCCCTAAAAAAATCCCAGCTTAAGCCGGGATTTTTTTTGTAATTAATTATCGTGGTTTGCGAAACAACAGCGTCATACGGTGACTTTCACCGATGGCGTTGTATTTAGCTTGCTGCTCTGGATTATCTTTACTGGTGGACAAGGATGGCGGCAAACGCCATACCCCATCATCCTCACCTGGTTGATCCTTCGGATTCTCATTGATCGATGATTCGGCAACCAATTCAAAGCCTGCCTTCTCCATTGCCTTTTTGACATGAGCGCGTTTCATATAGCCTTGGCTGCCATCGGCCCAGGCATCGCTCATATTTTCCCTCGCTTCGTGTTGGACGATACCGACCAAACCGCCTGGTTTGAGCAAGTCAAAAGTAGTTGCCAACGCATTGCTCAGAAACTGCCCTTGCGCTTCCACTCTCGCCATGCCGTGCAAAGCGCGGAAGAACAACACCATATCTACTGAGCCTCGCAGAGATGCCGGCAAGTCATCGAAGGCATAGGCGGATGCCTCGGCCCCGCGTTGGTCTGCCCATTGTTGCGCATCTGCTGTCCAACGTGCCGGCCACTGCTTGCGCTCGGCGATAAATGCGTCGTTGGCAAATGGGAAATTGGCCCATATGGTTGAAGGATAATCGACGCCGATCAATTTGCCTTCGTTCCCGAGGTAGGGGAGCAGGATTTTCGAGTACCAACCTTCCCCGGGTAGAACTTCCACGACCGTCATTCCGGGTTTTACGCCAAAAAATGTGAGGGTTTCATAAGGATGCCTCGCTGAGTAACGCGCTTTTACCGCGTCAGGCTGCGCGGCAAGTATCGCTTGCAGTCGTTGATCCGCAATGGTGGTGCTTTCTTCTTTCGGCGCGTTAGCGCAGGCCATCAGCAGGCAACCGATAACAGGAAAAAACAAACGTTTCATTAGGTTTCCTTATTTAGATTGGAAGACGAATCATACAAGTAATTGGGGCCGCTATTCGCCGAAGCCTCGTTTAGCGGACTGGCATGGACCCAGCAATGGTCTTTTATTTCTGTACGGAATCACAAATATTGAAAAGAAAAAAAACTTTTTCATCAGTACCCCGCCGTTTTCAAGCAGTGATAAACTTGTCGGCGCATTGTTGATCCAGACGCCAAAACCTACCTCTCCCGCAGCGCGCTTTGCTGTAACTTCCACAATTCCGTTTGCAATTTATGTCAGTTGTCCAACTGAAACACGAGATTACGATTCGTATTTTTGGATTTTTTCTAAGAACACATCAGTGTAATAAGAATTTTTAAGTTGGCAGAATTATTGCCAAGGCCTGCTACCGGGAAGAAATGTCTTCCGGAAGAATTAAAACCATTTGGAGCCACAAGGTGTTGAAGTTTTCAAGGATTTTGCAGTTGTTACCCATACAGGCTCGAACAGCTCTTATCCTGGCTGTTTTAGGTATGGTATCTATCAGCAGCGCTCAAGCCCAAGATCAACCGCCGCTATCACCGGCCTCGCTCTTGGATACCATGGCGGAGCGGGCAAAGACTTTGGCGTCGCAGACATTTCAACAACCCGGGCGAGATCTTCCGAGCGTTCTTGCCAATATGTCGTACGACCAATACCGCCGTATCAACTTCAGGCCTGAAGCCGCTCTATGGCGCGGTGAAAGTCCGTTTGAAGTCCAATTTTTTTATCCCGGATTTCTCTACCGCGAGCCCGTCACTATTCGCACCGTAACCCTGGATGGTGCGAATACGCCGCTGCCGTTTGATCCCGCGCTTTTCAATTATCACGGCGATCCGGTGGAAATTCCGCCGGATTCAATCAGCCGCTTGGGGTTTGCCGGCTTGCGCGTGCATTACCCGTTGAATAATCCA
>JBQGED010000085.1:0-2124 GCA_052039425.1 Sphingobacterium griseoflavum
TGCAACTGGACAAAGCCACTGCCCCAAGTCCTAAAGCCAATATCCATCGTTTCATACATATCTCCAAGGTGTGGGTGCGCATATGCAACCACTTAGTTATTAGCCGGCTGACGGTGGTAGTTGATGAGAAGTGAATAATTAGTACAGCTCAAAGGCCAAACTTTATCTAGGCGCTGCAGCAAAATAGCAGGGTGAAGCCCGCCTCACACCGGTTCCAACTTCGCATACTGCACCACCAACCATTTAGTGCCGGCACTGCCGAAATTGACTTGCACACGGCTCGAGGGGCCGAGGCCTTCGAATTGCAGGATGGTGCCTTCGCCAAACATGGCGTGGCGGACTTGTTGGCCGAGGTAGTAGGGGGTGTCGGTTTCCGCTTGTACTATGGCGGAGGAGGAAAAATGAGCCGGGCGGACGATGGTGCTTTTGAGGCGTACTTCCTGAATTAAATGTTGCGGAATTTCGCGGATAAAGCGCGAGACCGCGTTGAAGGTTTCGTTGCCGTACAGGCGTCGGCTTTCTGCGTAGGTGAGTGTGAGTTTTGTCATCGCGCGGGTGATGCCCACGTAACATAGGCGGCGCTCTTCTTCCAAGCCTTCACTGCTATCGGACGACATGCGGTGAGGAAAGAGATTTTCTTCCATGCCCACCAAAAAGACCACGGGAAATTCCAATCCCTTGGCGCTGTGCAGGGTCATCATTTGCACGGCGTCTTGATATTCCTCCGCTTGCGTATCCCCGGCATCCAGGGCGGCGTTGTCGAGAAATTCCGCCAGAGGTGTGCGGTCGTCATCCCCGCCTTCAAAACTGCGGCACGCGTTGACCAATTCCTGCAAGTTTTCCACTCGCGCTTCACCGCGTTCACCTTTTTCATTTTTGTGAAATTCCAACAGGCCGCTATCGCGGATTACCAGGTCCACTTGTTGATGCAGCGCTTGCCCGGTGATGCGCTCCTCTAAATTGTCGAGCAATTGCAAAAATGCTTGCACAGTATTGCCAGCGCGGGCGGTGAGCACTTGATTGAGAATTAATAATTGCGCGGCGCGAAATAAACTGCAGCCCTGGTCCCGCGCGGTGGTGCGAATGGTGTCGACGGTTTTATTGCCGATGCCGCGGGTGGGCGTGTTGATCACGCGCTCGAAGGCGGTGTCGTCGTTGCGGTTGAGCAGCAGACGCAAATAAGCGAGGGCATTTTTGATTTCCAGACGATCATAAAAGCGCTGGCCGCCGTAGACGCGGTAGGGAATCCCCTCGCGCAGCAGCGCTTCTTCCAGCACCCGCGATTGCGCGTTGGAGCGGTAGAGGATGGCGATGTCCTGACGCTTGTGCCCCTTGGCGACGTAGCTCTCGACGTTGTCCACCACATAACGTGCCTCATCCTGTTCGTTGAAGGCGCAGTACAGATCAATCGGCTCACCCTCGGCACCGGAGGTCCACAGCTCCTTGCCCAGCCGCCCGCTGTTGTTGGCGATCACCGCGTTGGCGGCGTCGAGAATGGTGCTGGTGGAGCGGTAGTTCTGCTCCAGCCGCGTGGTATCCACGCCGATGAAGTCTTTGGTGAAGGTTTGAATATTTTCGATGCGCGCGCCGCGCCAGCCGTAAATGGACTGGTCGTCATCCCCCACGGCGGAAACAAAACTGCGCCCGCCGGCCAGCACTCTCAGCCAAGCGTATTGCACGGCGTTGGTGTCCTGAAATTCGTCCACCAAAATAAATGGGAAGCGCCGCTGGTAGTGCTGCAATAAATCCGGGTGGTGCAGCCACAGCTCGTGGGAGCGCAGCAGCAGTTCAGCGAAATCCACTACCCCCGCCTGGGCACAGAGATTTTCATATTCCGCATAGACGGTTTTCATGGTGCGGGTAAAAGGGTCGTGGCTGTCGGCGATATGCGCCGGGCGGATGCCTTCGTCCTTCTGACCGTTGATAAACCACTGGGTCTGCCGCGGCGGCCAGCGCGTCTCGTCCAATTGCATGGCCTGATAAACCCGTTTGATCATGCGCAGTTGGTCGTCGGAATCGAGAATCTGGAAATTCTGCGGCAATTTGGCCTGTTGCCAGTGGGCTTTTAGCAGGCGGTGGGCGATGCCGTGAAAAGTGCCCACCCAAAGGCTGCGATAGGAGCCG
>JBQGED010000086.1:0-15890 GCA_052039425.1 Sphingobacterium griseoflavum
AGGAATGAGCGCAGAACAAACACAATAGCCAGAATGGGGAAAAAAGACTTTGAATATTCAACGAGCAAAGGCTCTTTAACCGCTTTCTGCATTGCAACACGATAACCGGAATCCTCTTGCCGCTTATCACTGGGCAAATGAACATACTGTTGTTCGACATTCGCCGCCGCAGCACGCCGTGACTTGGTCCAAATCAGCACATCGAGAAGCCAAATTGCCCCGGTCACAGCCACCGCAATCATCAATATAAGAGGTAAATTAATATCCATGCGTAAACCTTTAGCTGTCGACTTTAAGCACGGCCAAGAATGCTTCCTGCGGTATTTCTACCCGGCCGACCTGCTTCATCCGCTTTTTACCCGCTTTTTGCTTCTCAAGCAGCTTCTTCTTTCGCGTTACGTCACCGCCATAACATTTGGCGGTCACATTTTTACGCAACGCTTTCACTGTGGTACGGGCAATAATTTGTCCGCCTATAGCTGCCTGAATTGCCACATCAAACATTTGACGCGGGATGAGGTCTTTCATCTTTTCCGTTAAGGCTCGGCCTTTGTAGTGCGCGGTTTCGCGGTGAACGATCAGCGCCAACGCATCCACTTTCTCGCCATTGATCAACACATCCAAGCGCACAAGATTGGCGCTTTGGAACCGCAAAAAGCTGTAATCCAATGATGCATAACCGCGGCTGACGGATTTCAATTTATCAAAGAAATCCAGTACCACTTCGTTCATAGGCAGTTCGTATACGACCGAGACCTGATGTCCGAGGTATTGAATATCTTTCTGCACACCGCGTTTGTCGATGCACAAAGTGATGACCGAACCGAGATATTCTTGCGGAACCAGAATATTCGCTTGCACGATCGGTTCCCGCATATCCGAGATAGTGCCAACCTCTGGAAGTTTGGAGGGGTTGTCGACATAAACGGTTTCACCGTCGTTTTTCACTACTTCGAATACCACCGTCGGCGCGGTGGTAATCAAGTCCAAATTGTATTCCCGCTCCAAACGCTCCTGGATAATTTCCATGTGGAGCATCCCGAGAAAACCACAGCGGAAACCAAATCCTAATGCATCGGAACTCTCTGGCTCATAGAAAAGAGACGCGTCATTGAGCGTCAATTTTGCCAAAGCGTCGCGGAAGCTTTCATAATCATCAGCGCTTACCGGAAACAGGCCGGCATAGACCTGAGGTTTAACGCGTTTAAAACCGGGAAGAGCAGCGGTATCTGCAGTATTCGCGTGAGTGATGGTATCCCCCACCGGCGCGCCGTGAATATCTTTAATGCCCGCTACGACAAAACCCACTTCTCCAGCTTTCAATTCTGCCAGTTCCTGACGCTTCGGATTAAACACTCCAACGCTGTCCACGAGATGGGCCTTGCCAATGGTTTTGGAAATAATTTTGTCTTTGATTTTGAGTGTGCCGTTCTTAACTCGAACAAGAGAAACAACGCCCAAATAATTGTCAAACCATGAATCGATAATCAATGCTTGAAGTGGTCCGTTGATATCCCCTTCCGGTGGAGGAATTGACGCGACCAAGCGCTCTAGAACATCATCAATGCCTATGCCGGACTTAGCGCTACAACGCACCGCGTCTGTGGCATCCAAACCAATAATTTCTTCGATTTCCTCAGCCACTCGCTCGGGGTCCGCTTGCGGCAGATCCATTTTGTTCAGGATCGGAATGACTTCCAACCCTTGATCGATTGCGGTGTAACAATTGGCCACGGATTGAGCCTCGACGCCTTGAGCAGCGTCCACCACCAGAAGCGCGCCTTCACATGCGGCAAGAGAACGGGAAACCTCGTAACTGAAGTCCACGTGCCCCGGAGTATCAATGAAGTTTAGCTGATAAGTTTTCTTGTCTTTCGACGTGTAAAAAAGAGTTACGCTGTGCGCTTTGATGGTAATGCCGCGCTCGCGCTCCAAATCCATCGAATCCAAAACCTGCGCCTCCATTTCACGATCAGCCAATCCTCCGCAAACCTGAATAAAACGGTCTGCCAAAGTGGATTTGCCGTGATCGATGTGAGCAATGATGGAGAAGTTGCGGATGTGGCTGAGGTCGGACACTGAACTGATAACCCGTTGATTCCAAATGGATTTTTCCACCCAAACACAAGCGCAGGGCGAATGGTTGCGCAAGTCTACAGTATTTGCCCTATACACGCCACGGATGAACTATCCGCTTGCAGAGGACTAAAACAGTGCCGGGAGACTACGGAATATGAGGAATACGACGGATAAGCACCGGCTCAAAGAAGCTTGTGCGGAAATAACGTTTTGTTAATAAGCGATTAAACGCGATGCCGGCAGCTAAACCAGCTACACACATAATAAATGTCCAGAACCTGGCGAAGTGAAACAACTCTGCCAAAACGATGCTGAACATTAATAGAAAAAGCGGCAGCCCATATGCAAGTAATGAGGCAACAACGACGGCACCTTCTTCTATACCAATCTCAACCTGATCCCCCTCGCGAACGTTTTCCAAGTTGGAATTAATGGCAAGCCGGAGATGCGTGCTTGTTCCGGTAAGTTGATTAAGAAGCCTCTGACCACATCCTTTCCGGGCTTGGCACGTTCCACAGACCGACTGCCGTATGGTCTCAATCCATGCACTGTCACCCTCCAACCGTACAATCCTCCCAGTTTCGGTGAGCATACTATCGCTGTCCCCCCGACGAGGTTACGGCTGTGACCACCTGCTGTGCAGTAGCAAAGGGGACTTCGCCGACCAAGATCACCCCAATCGAATGGGGAAGTGCGGGTACGACAGACATGAGCGCGGTTGTTGCACCTCGCCGTGCAATTCCCTGCTTGAACGCAGAAGGATCGGCCAAGGGTTTGATAAAGAGAGTGAAGGACGCAATGCCATCTGTGTATGTCAAAACATCGCCTTCGTTGTCGCTGCTGATGTGGGATACTACAAAACCCGGAGGAAGCCAGCCCGCGCGCCAAATCGATTTGCCCGGGGGAAGTTTGGTACAAGGTACATTTGCTCCATCAAGCCGTGCATGTTGGGCTCCGGTCGGAGAGATCGCGCCAGGCTCAATACCTGTGCCAACTTCAAGCTCGGTAAACTGAAACCGCTCGATCGCACCTTTATTGGAGACCGTAATCAAGGACATAAGCGGCAAACCGGACGCCCGATCAACCGCCAAGGTCATACCGTAGCGATATTCATCCTTAGGCACAGCTTGCACCACCTCAGCTTCTCGACCCGCTATACGCTCCCGACCACGTATATAAAAGTGGTAGCTTTGAGAGAGACTAACGGCACCGCCGGCCTGAGGAATCAAACCACCTCGCAGCAGAAAACCACCTGTCGATACACAGTCCTGCTCGCGCCCGCCACGAAGAAATTCGCGCTCCACTCCGTTCAAATGGGTAATTCGTTCATATTCCACGCCGTCCTGAACGAGATGAACGATTTCCAGCGTCTCCAGGGTGGTACCAAATTCGTAAGTGAATCGACCGCGATAATTTTGCTCTTGCAGTGCCCGCGACGCATTTTCCAATAATTCGTCCACAGAGCTAAGCGGTGCAGGATCCTGAGCAAAAGCAAAACAGGGAATTAAAAAGGTAAGTGAAATTACGGCTAACGCCACCGCCTTGGCGACAAATTTCATAACAGGTAGCAACCAACGGTTAGGCATTAGCCAAAATCAACTAAACAGAAAAATTGAATTTATTTAGCGGAGAAATCCAGCTGCATTTTGTGAACGCGAGCAAACGGCATTATACCGAGACCGCCGTGAACGCTGGCGCGCTCAGCGTGCTGGATGAGAAGTCGATTGAGCATTTCTTGAGTTTCATAATCGGTGATATCGTCCATGTAAATCCCGCCCAACGACCGCGATTCAACACTCGATGTCGAGACTCCGCTCCCAGAAGCCAAGCTTACGTTACGGGCTTCCGGCATAGGCAATTCGAAACCTACTGGCGCATGAGCAACGACTTGGAACTGTGCAGGCGTGGAGGCAGTTTGAGCTGAAGTCCCCGCAAAAGCACCAGCGGACGTTTGCATATCACCATCCCTGCTCGAACTTAAGTAATTGAAACCCATGACCAAGGTAGCAGCAAAGGAAGCAGCTATAGCGGTCTTGCCTACCATATCACGCAGAGCTCTGTTCGCTGGAGCGCGTACAGTTCCATTTACGGAGGCATCTGCGTTTTCATGATTTAGGGAATTTGAAATTGAGGAGACTAAAGTGCCTGGATTAGTGAGATTACCGCTCAGCTCTTTACGCATTACAGATCCAATTAAATGGTATCGGCGCCAGCGCTCCAGAACCTCCGGATTATTCTCCATATTTTTCAGAACCCGCCGCATTTCAAGTTCGCTGGCCTCATTGTCGACCATGGCGGACAAAGATTCGAACAGATGATCAGAAGAGTTCAAGGTCATTTTTTGGCATCCGAAATAATTCTTAATAGTAAGTTACGCATAATCCCAACAGTGCCGTCAGCTCATCAGCGGCGCTATATGTCGATCAACCGCTTCTCGAGCCCGGAAAATACGAGACCGCACGGTCCCGACCGGGCAATCCATGACTTCAGCAATCTCCTCGTAACTCATCCCCTCCATCTCTCTTAATGTTAGAGCGGTGCGCAGATCTTCGGGCAGCGACTGGATAGCCTTATAGACCACCTGCTCGAGCTGATCTTTCATTAGCTCGTGTTCCGGCGAGGTGATGTCTCTCAAGCCATCCGCACCGCTAAGAAATTCCGCATCATCAATATCCACGTCGGTCGCTGGCGGTCGACGGCCTCTGGATACTAGATGGTTCTTCGCGGTGTTCACCGCAATGCGGTAGATCCAAGTATAAAACGCACTATCACCTCGGAAATTACCCAAGGCTCGATAAGCCTTTATAAAAGCCTCTTGCGCAACGTCGTGAACCTCCGCCGAGTCGCGCACAAAGCGGCTGATAATAGCGATGATCTTATGCTGATACTTGAGAACCAACAAATCAAATGCGCGCTTATCCCCTTGCTGAACACGCGCGACGAGCTTCTCGTCTGTGTCCTGCGCAGGCGGGTTTAGCATTCCAGTATCCCCAATCTTGAATTCAATGATCTTCGCAGAGTTTGGTTGCGGCATCGTGTCACCTTATTACGGCTTAAAGCCGACTTTTATGATCGTGAACCTACAGTAGGCCGTATAGGGCCTAACCCGATACGCCAGTAGACAGACACCGAAACGCAAAAGTTCAACAGGGCTGATCACGCTGCAAAGCGATGGCGTAGAATAGCAACAAAATCTCCGCAAGCAAGGAACATTCGTGGCGCAACAAACAGATACCTTTTACAGCGATGTCCTCGTTATCGGCAGCGGCGCGGCGGGACTAACTCTCGCCCTCTCCCTCGCCGATTCCGCCAAAATCACAGTCTTGAGCAAAGGAACCTTCACCTTCGGTTCGACCTGGTACGCACAAGGCGGTATAGCCGCAGTGCTGGATACCGCAGACTCCATAGAGTCGCACGTCACAGACACCTTGAATGCCGGAGGGGGACTTTGTCATAAGGATGTCGTGGAGTTCACCGTCAAAAATAGTAAGGCCGCTATCGACTGGCTGGTTACCCTGGGGGTTGGCTTTACCCGCAGTCAGGGCTCAGAGGAATTTCACCTCACCCGCGAGGGCGGACACAGCCACCGGCGAATCATTCATAGCGCCGACGCCACTGGCAAGGCGGTGCACACCACGCTGCTCGAGCAAGCGCAGGCCCACCCGAACATCACCCTGATCGAATATGCGATCGCTTTGGACCTCATTCGCCAGCCGGACCCCACGAGCCGCAAGATGCGCTGCGTTGGAGCTTATGTCTTTAATCGCTCTCTTGACCGGGTAGAGTGCTACACCGCCAAGGCAGTGATACTCGCCACCGGCGGCGCCAGCAAGGTCTACCTTTATAGCAGCAACCCCGATAGCGCCAGCGGTGATGGCATCGCTATGGCGTGGCGGGCTGGGTGCCGAGTGTCCAATATGGAGTTCAACCAGTTTCACCCAACCTGCTTATACCATCCACAAGCTAAGTCTTTTCTAATCACCGAAGCGTTGCGAGGCGAAGGAGCGGTACTGAAGTTGCCGAGTGGCGAGCGCTTTATGCCTAAGTTTCATGAACTAGCGGAACTCGCCCCCCGAGACGTAGTAGCCCGCGCCATAGATCATGAAATGAAACGCCTGGGCAGTGACTGCGTTTATCTCGATATCAGCCATAAACCGAAGGATTTTATCGTTCAGCACTTTCCTACGGTCTATGAAAACTGCCTGCAATTCGGCATCGATATCAGTCGTGAACCTATTCCCGTGGTGCCTGCCGCGCATTACACCTGCGGTGGCGTAGCCGTCAACACCAATGGCGAGACCGACCTTAAGAACCTCTATGCAATAGGCGAAACGTCATTTACAGGTCTGCATGGCGCCAACCGGATGGCTAGCAACTCTCTTTTAGAATGTATCGTGTTTGCGCAATCCGCCGCACAGAAAATTCGTGAAACCCTTGCCCACACTCCCCCGCCCTCTCCGACCAAGAGCTGGGATGAATCCCGAGTCACCGACTCTGACGAAGATGTGGTGATTTCCCACAACTGGGATGAACTGCGCCGTTTTATGTGGGACTACGTTGGCATAGTGCGCACACACAAAAGACTTGAGCGGGCAAAACATAGAATTGAGCTCTTACAACAGGAAATTCACGAGTATTACGCCAACTATAAGGTCAGCAGCGATTTGATCGAGTTGCGCAACCTGGCGATGGTCGCTGAATTGATCATCCGGTCTGCGATGCAGCGCAAAGAAAGCCGGGGATTGCATTTCT
Source organism: Sphingobacterium griseoflavum (assembly GCA_052039425.1). Lineage (GTDB taxonomy): Bacteria > Pseudomonadota > Gammaproteobacteria > Pseudomonadales > Cellvibrionaceae > UBA5868. Next base: position 6,832 of record JBQGED010000086.1, read on the forward strand.
CCTTGGACTATCCAGAGACAGCGCCGCTGGCCATGGATACCGTTCTGGTACCCGGAAACTTCGCCGACCAAAACGTTATGGTTACCAATTAACCAGAACAACAAAATGGGGCGTAAAGCGCCATTCAAAAACACAAAATTTGACTGAATTTTTTATTGACTCCTGATTCAGCTATCCCTAATATACGCGACCTCGGCAGCAGTGCCGGACAGACAGCGCGCTCGTAGCTCAGTTGGATAGAGTACCTGGCTACGAACCAGGCGGTCAGAGGTTCGAATCCTCTCGAGCGCGCCACATTAAAAAAAGCCCGCAGATTGCGGGCTTTTTTATTTTACTTGCCAAGCTTTCCAGCGGCTCTTAATCTTTCGAGTGACTCGAATATCGGAGCCAAATTCATGCAGCAAAAACTCTCCCCCTTGCCCGCCAAAAAGCGCATGGCTCTTATCGCCCATGACAATAAAAAAGAAGAGCTGAAAGAATGGGCGGCTAATAATGTCGAGACGCTCCGCAATCACGAATTATTTGCCACTGGCACTACCGGATATGTATTGGAAAAAACTCTCGGTTTGCCGATACACAAATTTTTGAGCGGCCCCCTCGGCGGCGATCAAGAGGTCGGCGCACAGATTGCGGAGGGATTTATCGATCTTTTATTTTTTTTCTGGGATCCCTTCGAACCTATGCCGCACGATCCTGATGTTAAGGCCTTGCTACGTCTTGCAGCGGTTTGGAATATTCCGGTGGCATGTAATGCGGCTTCCGCAGATTTTATTTTGCAGTCCTACTGGATAGATAAATCCTACAGCCGACGAATTCCAGACTATCAAAGCTATCTGGCAGAGCGCACACAAAACTCCCTTTAAGTAAGACGTTAGCAACCAGGCAAAATCTATTCAACCTTCGCCATACGCGTAGGAAAGCGCTTTAAGAGCTTCTGTGCCGCCAAGCGGAAGCGCTGCTCTGCGGCTTGATCCTCGGCGTATACGCTAGCGGCGTACAGTCGCGCAATTATGCTTAACTCGCGCCCAATGGCGGGCTCACTCAGCCCAACCCGGACCGAAAATTGTCCAAGAGTTTCCTCCGGCCTACGCGCAAAACCCCGACGATTTAACTTGCGTAGCACTGCCTGGATCAAGCGGTCCTCTGCGCGCAAACCTGGTCGCTGTCGCCGCCAAACATGCATGCCTGCGTAAACTGCAAATAAAATAAAACTCGCAAAGGCAAAAGCGGCTCCAACCCGCCATGGGCTCGCGTCGCCGAGAAGGTCACTAAAAAGATTCCGCTGGCTATCTTTATCGTAATTCAACACCCATCGGTTCCAGTTATAACCAATGGCATCCCACTGCTGATAGAGCGAGTACATAAGCGAACTCGACCAGCGCACATTGCCGACCAGCTCGCGCTCATCCGCCCCCAGGGCATTTTCAACTCCCGATTCGATACGTGACGGCGCCACCGCGGCTGTGGGATCGACCATTTGCCAACCCACGCCATCAATCCAAACCTCCGCCCAGGCATGAGCGTGACTCTGACGCACAACAAAATAGCCCTCGCGCTGATTGTACTCCCCGCCCTGATAGCCCACGACAATACGGGCTGGCAATCCTGCGGCGCGCATCAAAAAAACGAAAGCGCTGGAGAAATGTTCGCAAAATCCTCGTTTGGATTCGAACAAAAAGCTATCGATGGAATTGGTCTCCAACCGCGGTGGGCGCATGGTGTAAACAAATTCACCATGAAAGATCTTCAGGGCGCGACTGACCATTTCACGCGGCACGGTATTTTCAGCCCGCCACTGTGCAGCCAGTGCCGCCGCGCGCGGATTGCTGCCCTCTGGCAGTCGCGTAAGTCGCCGTTTCTCCCATTCCGCCAAAGGTGTGGCCGGAGGCAATGCCGCTTTTAGCGAAATGGCAGAATATTCTGCTTTGTTTACCACCGGGCGCCGGGCCGAAAGCAAGCCTCTTTCGTCATACTCCAGCCGCAACTGCGCTGATTTTGCAGCGAGCACCGGATCCAGGGTGAACAACCAACGATAGTGATGCGGCTCCATAATGACGGAATAGCGCAGAACCTCGTCATCATCAAGATTCTTACTCACTTCGTCGCCAATCGGGCGAGACAGCATCGCAGCCGTCTGCCAACGACGCCCATCGAAGTCATCCAGCACCAGTCCGCGCCAATAAAGTTGCTGTGGCAGCGGCGCAGCGCCAGAAAAAGTTACCCGGAAGGCCACTTCAGGCGAACGCACCAGCTCGCCCAAATCGCCCAATTCAAGGGTGTCACTAAAACCGGTTTTGCCTTTACCTTGCGGCACAGGGACCGCCCAGAGAGGCGCCAACCTCGGCATAACCACAAACAAAATGATCATAAAAGGTGTTGCTTGCAGCACCAGAACGCCACCGATGCGGAAATATTGCCGCAGGGATATTTGCCGGGAATAGAACGCCGCCTGCCATGCCGTTAGCAAAATAAAAAGCGAAAAAATACCGTAAACACCCGCCACCACATCTTGCGCAAACAAAAATTGCGCGGCGACGGCAATAAAGCCGATAAATAAAACGATCAACGCATCTTTTTTTGTGCGCATCTCGACGATTTTAAGAATGAAGGAACAGACCAGAAATCCGACCATCGGCTCGACGCCGCGGACACTTGAAAACGTCAGGTAAATACCGCTGGCACAGCCAATACCGAGCGCGAATTTGGTCCAAGTGGAAGGGAATTTCCATCGTCCCAGATGAATTTGTATACGCCAAAATAAAGCCAGCAGCCAAACCGCCCAAATCCACAATGGCAACTTAATCAGCAGCGGCAAAATACAAATGGCCTGTGCGCTCAGCATCCAAGCCAAGTTGCCGCGGAAAATCATGTCTCTTTCCAACGAAGAAAGCTTCATGATTTCACCTCAAAGGCCGCCAGTGCGCGCAGCACGGTTTGGCGATGTTCCATACCGCCATCCGGTGGCAGTTCAACGCGCGGAAGTTTTAAACCGAATGTGCGCTGCTGTTCAGTGAATTTCTCCACCCAGAAACATAGATGCGACAGCGCCAGCTCTACATCGCCGCGAAAAAAATCGCTCCATTGCAACCATGTTTGCGAGGTGACAGCTTCACCGTAATCTTTGCTCCACAAGCCCAAGTCCCGCGCATAGTGTTTCCATGCGATACGCCGCGGCGAATCACCCGGTTTATAAGTGCGGAAGCCGGCGAATTCGTCGCCAGAGCCCAGCCGGAGATGCTGCCCTCCATCTTGTTCCGGCGCGACGATCCCGACAGGAAGCTCGCATCCCACCGGAGTCGGATAAACCAGTGTTTCGGCGTCGACATTCAACCATGTCCAACAACGCAACAACCCCATAGGGAAGGTGCTTTTAAGCAGCAGACGCCGAGGGCGCAACCATCCTCTTTGGGACGCGCTGACATAAACATTTTCAATGTGCTCCCGCCCCGCCTCGAAATCCAAGATAACAGCATCCACATCGAGCCATTGCGCCGTTATGTAGTGGGCACCGCGGCGATTATTGGTAGCGAACAGAAATCTAAACCCGATTTTTTCTCCGACAAATCCCTCTTCTGCGCCGATAAATTCCACGCGCAATCCCGCCATATTGTTATAGGTATTCAGGATGGTGAGGATAAACACGCTGATTTGCATGTACGCCAGCGCGAGAATCAAATTATTCTGATAGTTGGTTCCCAACAACCAGATAACAATGACCAAAACCAGATATGCAAAACCGGTTATGGACGGGAAGATATAGAGGTTTTTCTGATGCAATAGATGGCGCGTCGCCGGCGGGCGCCGCTTGTCCATCCAGTTAAAAAAGCGCCGGCGAAAAAAATGTGTCGGGATGCGTAAGCGATTCTGCATAGTGCTCACGCCATGACGTCGACACTCGTCAGCAGATAATCCAGCAGATCCTCAACTTTTTCGCGACCGTGAACCCTGTGTCCCACCACTGGGCCCATCACAGCCTGCAAATCTTCGGGAACCAAATATTCCCTGCCCTGAATCAGCGCCCAGGACTTGCCCGCGCGCAACCACGCCATAGCGCCACGCGGCGACAACCCATAAGCGAAATGGCTGTCGCGCCGGGTGCGTTCCACGAGACGCTGGAGATAATCAATCACCGCGTCGCTCGCCTTAACCATATTGACTTGGCGCTGCAATTCCAGCAGCTGCGGCATGCCAATCAGCGGTTGAATTTTTTTGAGATTGGCCCGGGGATCTTCGCCTTTGAGCAGCAGGCGCTCTGAGGCTGCACTGGGGTAACCAAGGGTGATGCGCATCAGAAAGCGGTCCAACTGGGATTCCGGCAGGGTAAAAGTACCCGACTGATGTTTCGGGTTTTGCGTCGCAATAACAAAAAACGGCTGCGGCAATACCCGGGTTTCACCGTCGATAGTCACCTGCCCTTCTTCCATAGCTTCAAGAAGTGCGCTTTGTGTTTTCGGGGTGGTGCGATTAATTTCGTCCGCCAGCAAAACCTGGGTAAAAACCGGCCCCGGATGAAAGCTGAACGCGTTAAGGCTCTTATCGAAAATTGAGACACCTAAAATATCGGAAGGCAAAAGGTCGCTGGTGAATTGCACTCGGTCGTATTTCAGGCCCAATACCGCCGCAAGACATTGCGCCAAAGTGGTTTTGCCCATGCCTGGGAGATCTTCGATCAGCAAATGTCCCTTCGCCAGCAGACATGCCAGCGCGAGACGCACTTGGCGATCCTTGCCCAGTAAAATCTGGCCAATATTTTCGATAAGAAGATTAATGACAGAATTCATGAGGTTCCTAATCCCCATGACCAATGCTTATTGCCGGCCGCTGGAGAGATGGTGTGGATGAAGCGCCGTTCGGTTGAAGTACGGCGGATTATTCGTCCGCCGTACTGGTATTTGGTTCAACTAGCTTCAGCGCAAATGACACCCTAAGGATAGCCCAATCAATTCCTTCTGAAGATTTCATCCTAAAGCGGCGAAACCCCGCTGCAGATCCTTTTTCAGATCGCGCGGATCTTCCAGACCCACAGCGATACGGATGAGATTGTCAGTGATACCCGCAGCGGCCTTTTCATCCGCGCTCAGGCGCCCGTGCGTGGTGGTGGCGGGGTGTACGATGGTGGTTTTGGTGTCGCCCAGATTCGCCGTCAGCGACATGATCTTCATCGCATCGATAAAACGCCAGGCAGCAGCTTTATCGCCTTTAACACAAAAAGACAGCACGCCGCCAAAGGCGCGCTGCTGTGCCCGCGCCAACTCATGGCCCGGATGCTGGGGCAAGCCGGCGTAAAACACCTTATCCACCTCAGGCCGCTCGGCGAGGAACTGTGCGAGTGCCAAAGCATTGGCAGAGTGCGCCTCCATCCGCAGACGCAGAGTCTCAAGACCTTTGGCAAAAACCCAGGCATTGAACGGGCTCATGGTGGGGCCGCAAGTACGCACAAAACCGAGCACCGGGTCGACGAGATCAAAACGCCCGACCACAGCGCCGCCGAGGCAGCGGCCCTGGCCGTCCAGATATTTGGTGGCGGAGTGAATGACCAGATCTGCGCCCAACTCCAACGGTCGTTGCAAAGCCGGTGTACAGAAACAGTTGTCCACTACCAGCAGGCTGCCCGCTGCCCGCGCGATCTTCGCCAGCCCCTTGATATCGGCGATCTCACATAGGGGATTGGAAGGAGTTTCCACAAACAGGAATTTGGTTTTTGGCCGGATCGCCGCGCGCCAGGCCTGGAGATCCGTCAGCGGCACCAAATTGACACTAACACCGAATTTTTCCATGTAACGGGTGAATAACACGGTGGTAGTGCCAAAGACACTGCGGGAGCAAACGATGTGATCGCCTGCCTGCAAGTGTGCCATGCAGGTGCTTAGAATCGCCGCCATACCTGAAGAAGTGGCTACCGCGGCCTCCCCGCCTTCCAACGCTGCTATACGCTCCTGAAACACGCGAACAGTGGGATTCGTATAGCGCGAGTAGACATTTCCCGGGCTGTTGCCCGCAAAGCGCGCGGCCGCCTCGGCGGCTGAGCTGAACACATAGCTAGAGGTGGTGAAAATCGGCTCGGAATGCTCACCTTCCGGGGTGCGGTGAATTCCGGCGCGTATTGCCAAAGTATCGAGTTCGGTGTCTTCCAGAAAATCGTCGTTCATGACCTACCTGATTAAGAGTTATGAATACCGACCATGGAGCTCTGGCTAGAGGACGGTCTGCCGTCCTCCCGCTGAGATTTGGCAAGGTCATTGCGCGCCGATTCTAGTTTGCGCAGATACTCTTCATCGACATCACCGGTTACGTAATCGCCATCGAACACTGCGCAATCAAAGCGCGGAATTTCCGGGTTGCCCTCCGCCGATGCCGCGATCAGATCTTCAATATCCTGATACACCAACCAGTCGGCACCTATGGCGTCCGCAACTTGCTCAACCGTGCGCCCGTGGGCGATCAGTTCACTCGCCGATGGCATGTCGATGCCGTAAACGTTGGGATATTTCACTTCCGGAGCTGCGGACGCGAAAAAGACTTTTTTCGCGCCCGCGTCCCGCGCCATCTGAATAATCTGCTGACATGTGGTGCCGCGCACTATGGAATCATCCACCAGCATCACGTTCTTGCCGCGGAACTCCAGATCGATCGCGTTCAATTTCTGGCGCACGGATTTTTTACGCTGCTGTTGACCGGGCATGATAAAGGTGCGGCCGATATAGCGATTCTTGACCAGCCCTTCGCGGAATTTCACGCCGAGTCGCTGCGCCAGCGCCTGACCCGCAACCCGGCTGCTGTCTGGTATTGGAATTACCACATCGATTTCATGATCGGGTCGCAGCGCGAGAATCTTTTCCGCCAGACGCTCACCTTGACGCAGCCGCGCCTTGTATACGGACACGCCATCCATGATGGAATCCGGGCGGGCGAAATAGACGTGCTCAAAAATACATGGGCTGAGTTGAGTGCGCTCGGCGCACTGACGAGTAAAAAGCTCGCCATCGACAGTGATGTAAATAGCCTCGCCTGGGGCGACATCGCGGAGCAATTTAAATCCGAGCACATTCAGAGCAACACTCTCGGAGGCGATCATATATTCCTTGCCATTACCATTTTCCGCCTGGCGTTCACCGAACACCAATGGGCGGATACCGTTCGGATCGCGGAACGCCAGCACACCGTAATTGGCAATCATGGCCACCACCGAATAACCGCCCCGGGCGCGCTTATGCACACCTTCAACCGCTTTGAAAATATCTTCGTGGGTCGGACGCAGCTTTCCCTGCAGTTGCAACTCATGCGCAAATACGTTCAGGAGCACTTCAGAGTCGGAATCAGTATTGACGTGGCGAAGATCGGCGAGAAACAGATCCTTGCTCAAGCTTTCTGTATTGGTGAGATTGCCATTGTGCGCCAACGCGATGCCGTACGGAGAGTTCACATAGAATGGCTGGGCCAGGGCCGGACCGGAACTGCCTGCAGTGGGATAACGCACGTGGCCAATACCCATATTGCCCACCAGCCGCTGCATATGGCGGGTGCGGAACACATCGCGAACCAGGCCGACCGCCTTCTGCTGAGCCATTTTGCCGTTGTGGCAGGTCATGATTCCGGCGGCATCCTGCCCGCGATGCTGCAGCATTGTAAGGGCGTCATAAAGCGCCACATTCACATTGCCTTTACCAACCATACCTACAATGCCGCACATAAAGTGTTTTCCTCTCGGATTAGCCCGTACTAACTAAACAATTGACGCAACCAGGATGTGAGCTCGCCTGCAGACGCTCTCGCCCAACCTTCAAAGGCGAGAAAATCCGGGATGAGAACAGACTCCGTCCACCACTTGTCCTGGTCTATCGAAATAATGGGGGGTATGAGCAGCAGTATTGCCATCACAACGACAAAACCACGCAAGAAACCGAACACCATACCCAATACGCGATCCGTGGCGGAAAGTCCGGTAATTTTGACCAATTCGCCGATCAGGTAGTTGACCAAGGCACCTACCATTAGCGCGGCTACGAATAAAGAGCTGAAGGCGACGATTTGCCGCAACGAAGGAGTTTCAATCTGATTAACCAATAGGGACGCCAGGGGATCGCGATAAGCTACTGCGATCAATAGAGCAATAAGCCAGTTCGCAACGGACAGAGCCTCTTTGATCAATCCACGCATCAAGCCGAACAGGCAGGAAACCACAACAATGCCGAGAATGACCCAATCAGCCCAATTAAACGACACGAGAAAAACCCGGTAATTTGGAGAGGCGCAATTCTAACAGACGAGTCACCAAAGGCGAACCCACAGCGCCTGCCCGACACAGCGAGCACCATCTCTTCACTCGATCGGCTACTCTGGTTTGAACGGTAATACCAGACTCTGCAGACCAAATTCCCGTTCGACGGCGGCTTTGACCGTCAAAAGTGCTTGTTTATCCAACTTGGGGCCGACAAAGACCCGCACCACCATTCCATCGGGATGAGGAACCTCGCGCACATAGGCGGGATAATCCTTGTCATTAAGCTTACGGCTCAAGGTGTCCGCCAATTCCCGCTGACGAAAACTCGCGACCTGCAGCACCCACGCTTTAGGTGTGCCGTCCTCGGCCATGCCCGGTGTCTCCGCAGCCTCACCAATCTCGTCGGTGACTTCTGGCACATACATCAGCTCCGGTTCAGGCGCTGGAGCTATATCCTCGGGAACTGTGGGAGCGCCGATTTCGACGCGAATGACTTGAGGCGCAGCGGGGATCTGCGATTCCCGATCAACAGGAGTCATGGGATCGCGATCAAATAAAACCGGAAGAAAAATCACCGCAAGAGCCAGCAGCACCAAGGCCCCCACTACTCTCTGCTTCAGACCGTCATCCAACGGTTTCAATAGCCGTCTCCCGATGCTGCAAAAATCGCGTCGCATCCGCCACTGTGTAAAACGAACCGGTTATCAAAACCGGTGCTGAAGAATCGCTGTGCAAAACCGCCGTCAAGGCCTCGGCGACCGAGGCATACTCTGCCGCAGGGGCATTATTGGGTAATGCTTGGCGCAATTGCGCTGTAGAAGCTGAGCGGGCAAAACCC
>JBQGED010000087.1:0-15407 GCA_052039425.1 Sphingobacterium griseoflavum
ATTATTCGTAGCAATCAATCATGACCATCTGGGTCGACGCCGATGCCTGCCCGGTAGCGGCCAAAGAAATTCTCTTTCGCGCCGCCACGCGCAGTGAAACACCTTTAGTGTTGGTGGCCAATCAATATATTCGGGTGCCGCTTTCACCGTTTATCAAAAGCGTGCAGGTGGTTGCCGGCTTCGATGTGGCCGATAACGAAATTGCGCAAAAAGCTGAAGCGGGTGATCTGGTGGTGACGGCGGATATTCCTCTTGCGGCGGACGTGGTCGCAAAAAAATGTGTCGCACTGAATCCGCGTGGGGAATTGTATACGGCGGAAAATATTCGCCAGCGCCTGAATATGCGCGATTTTATGGAAACTCTGCGCAGCAGCGGTATTCAGTCCGGCGGCAGTCCGCCCTATGATCAAACCGACCGACAGAGATTTGCTAACCAGTTGGACGCTTATATCACCCGATTCAAAAAGAGCCGAGGATAATTGATGGACGACATCACCACAGGCAAACAAAAAATCGCAGTTTTTATCGACGCAGACAATGCCCCGGCAAGCAAAATCGATTTTATTCTCGCCGAACTCGCTAAATACGGCGTCGTTAATATTCGCAAAGCCTACGGTAACTGGGCTCATACCAATCTAAAAGGCTGGACCAATCTTCTTCACGAATTCGCTATCCAGCCCATGCAGCAGTTCGATCTCACCAAAGGTAAAAATGCCACGGATATCGCCCTTGTCATCGATGTTATGGACGTGCTTTACACCAAGCAGGTGGACATTATTTGCCTGGTTTCCTCGGATTGCGATTTCACTCCGTTGGTGACACGCATTCTCGCCGATGGCAAATTTGTCATTGGTTTCGGCGAGCGAAAAACCCCGGAAGCCTTTGTAAATGCTTGTTCGCGGTTTTTGTTTGTCGATGAAAAGCCGGTGGAACAAATCCAGGCGGAAACCAAGGTGAATTTAAAAGGCGACACCAAGTTGATCAATTTGCTGCGCCAGGGCATGGAAGCTTGCGAAAACGACGAAGGCTGGACCCACCTCGGCGCCCTCGGCTCCCATATCGCCAACCACGCCTCCTTCGATTCGCGCAATTATGGCTATAAAAAATTAAGCGATTTATTAAAGGCGATTGATCTATTTGAAACGAAGAAAGTCGGTAATGTTTTGTGGGTGAGGGATAAACGCAAAGGCAAGGCGTGAGGTCTTAATCGTCAAAATCCAAAATACACGGAGGAAAATATGATCCGAACCTGCTCCCAATGCGGAACCAAAAACCGCATTCCCGCGCGCTACCTCGCCAGCCGCGGGCGCTGCGGCCAATGTAAAGCGACTCTGCCGCCGCAGGCGGAACCGCTGGATGTGAATCACGCGGAATTTGATGACATAGTGAAGAACGCCTCTGTGCCTGTGCTGGTGGATTTTTGGGCGAGTTGGTGTGGTCCGTGCCGTATGGCGGCGCCGGAGGTGGCCAAGGTGGCGGAGACGCTGGCGGGCAAAGCTTTGGTTTTAAAAGTGAATACTGAACAAGAACAGCAATTGTCTGTGCAGTACAACATCCGCAGTATTCCTAATTTCGCCGTATTCAGTGGCGGACAACTGCAGTGGCAGCAGGCGGGTTTGTTGAATCAGCAGCAGATAGAGCAAGTATTGGCGCGCTGGTTATAAATTACGGGTCGGAGCGGGACCAAGGATTGGTGTACCATGCTGAATGTATTTACTGCTCTGCCGTTGGCCCATCATGACCCGATTAGCCCTTTTGTGTTCTTTTGCTCTGTTTTGCCTTCTCATTTTTATCTCTGGCTGTTCCTACGGGCCGTTTGCTGAAAGCCAATCCGACGTGCGGCAAGTGCCGCGAGAATATGCACCGGCCCGCGCCAGCCGCCCCAATTATTTTGCCGATATCAAACCTTTAATCGATCAACGCTGCACCGTCTGCCATGGCTGTTACGACGCTCCCTGCCAATTGAAGCTGGAATCTTTTCAGGGGCTTTTGCGTGGCGCTAATAAAGAACTGGTTTATCACGGCACACGCCTGTTTGGTGCTGCACCTACCCGCTTGTTTGAAGATGCTCAAACCACAGCACAATGGCGCAACCGCGCTTTTTATCCGATATTAAACGAGTTTGAAAATACGGCGGAAGCCAATTACAGCAACGGCGTGATGGCGCAATTGCTGGAGCTAAAACGGGAGCACCCGCTGCCGGAGCAGCCGATCTTATCTGCGGATTTTGATTTAGGCTTAGTGCGCGAACAATTTTGTCCGCGCTCCGATGAAATGGTGGAATACAAAAAGAAACATCCGCTTTGGGGCATGCCCTATGCTTTGCCAGGGCTTGCTAAAAAGGAGCACGATCTGATGATGCGCTGGCTGAAAAATGGCGCTCCGTCCGGCGTCCCCGCAGCTCTGCCCGCCGAATTGTTTACCCAGATTGCACAATGGGAGGCATTTTTTAACGGCGACGATCTCAAATCGCAACTGGTCGGGCGTTATTTATATGAACATTTATTTCTCGCCAACCTACATTTCTCTTCATCGCCGCATAGTTATTTCCGCCTGGTGCGTTCGCGCACTCCGCCAAATCAACCGTTGGATCGCATTGTCACAACGCGTCCTTTCGACGATCCGGGCATAGATCGCGTTTATTACCGTTTGTGGCAGGATCCGAGCACGCCGGTCAGCAAAACCCACATGCCTTATTTGCTGGACGAAAAACGCTGGGCCAACTGGCAAAAATGGTTTTTGCAGACGGATTATGCCGTCTCGAATTTGCCTTCCTATGAACCTGCGGTAGCCGCCAATCCGTTTGTCGCGTTTGCCCAACTGCCGGTCAACTCGCGCTATAAATTTCTGCTTGATGAAGCGCAATTCAGCATCATGAATTTCATCAAAGGGCCGGTGTGCCGCGGCAACGTAGCATTAAACGTGATTCAAGATCATTTCTGGGTATTTTTTGTAGCACCGGATAATAATATCTCCCGCTATGAAGAGGCACTTTTCCAGCGAGCAGAAAACTATCTGCATATGCCGGCGGAAAAGGGTAATACCTTTATGCCCGTGGGTGCCTGGCTGCGCTATTCGGATATGCAGCGCAAATATCTCAGCGCTAAAGCTGCTGCCATTTCACAATTCAGCCAGAACCAAACGCCGCTTAACCTGAATATGATCTGGGACGGCGACGGCTATAACCGCAATGCGGCTCTCACGGTATTTCGTCACAACGACAGTGCTAGTGTCCACCAGGGATTGATTGGTGAGACACCCAAAACCGCCTGGGTGATTGGTTATCCCTTGTTGGAGCGAATCCACTATCTGCTGGTGGCGGGATTCGATGTCTACGGCAATGTCTCGCACCAAATGCTGACGCGCCTCTACATGGATTTTCTGCGCATGGAAGGGGAGATGAATTTTGTCGCATTTATGCCATCCGACGTGCAAAAAAGTGTAGTGGCGGGTTGGTATTTGAATGCGGAAACCGCGCAGAAAAAATATCTGGATTTTTATCTGGATCAACTCAACGTGAAGACGCAACTGCAATTCAAAACGGCGGATCCAAAAACCGAATTATTGGCGCAATTAACCGAATATCTCGGCCCGGTGGGGCAGAGCCCCATGCAGATCGATTATAAGGATCACCGCGTTCTGGAGCCGCTGCGGAAACTGCGTGGCCCGGCGGTGCGAATACTGCCGGAGACCACTCTGATCCAGGTTCCTGGGCATGGCCTGTACAGTCTGCTGCGCAACAATCAGTTCACTAACCTTTCCTCTCTGTTTGGTGAAGAGACCCGCCGCTGGCCGGAGGAGGATGAAATCACGCTGGTGCGCGGTGTAGTTGGTTCCTATCCCAACAGTTTTATGCAGGTGAAGTCCGATAAGCTCAAGGACTTTGTGCAGCAGCTGGCAGCCATGCGCACAGAAGAGGATTTTGTTGCACTGCGGGATCGCTATGGGATGCGTCGCACCGATCCCAACTTTTGGGCGTTCAGCGATAAGGTGCATGCGGATTATCACCGCCTGTATCCCGCGGAAGCAGCGCTATTGGACTACAACCGGTTGGATAATCGCTGACCTTGAGAAGTCAAAGATGCCTCCCTGACCTATGCTTTAAACGTACTTAAGTAGAGATCGCTTTTGTGGACAACCAAGAATTACATTTAACTCTGCGCAATATCACCGAGGATGATTACCCACAATTAAAAGCGCTGATGGACCGTGTCTACCCAGACCTGGGTGGGGCATGGTCGCGCCGCACGGTAGCGCGGCTGATTGCAGATTTCCCCGAGGGGCAGATTTGCATTATCGACAAAGACCAAATGGTGGGTGTCGCCTTGACGTTACGGGTGCGCTACAGCCGCTTTTCCAACCCGCACACTTACGATGACCTGATCAATCACAAAGAGGAAGCCATCAACGATCCGGACGGCGACGTGCTCTACGGCCTCGACGTGTTTATCGATCCGCAATATCAGGGCTATCGTCTCGGGCGGCGTCTTTACGATGCACGCAAGGAGTTGTGTCGCAACGATAATTACCGCGGCATATTGGCCGGCGGGCGTATACCCCGATATCACGAATACATCGGCGAACTCACACCGGCGCAATATATTGAAAAAGTCGCCCGCCGGGAAATTTACGATCCCATTCTGACCTTCCAACTCGCCAACGACTTTCAGGTGAAACGTCTGCTGCGCAAATATTTGCCGCAGGACGAAAAATCCGCCGGTTTCGCCACGCTGCTGGAATGGCACAACATTTTGTACGACCCGGCGGAAAAAATGGTGCTCGGCCGCAAGAGTGTGGTGCGGGTCGGTGTGGTGCAAAGCCAAATGCGTATGGTGAATTCCATTGAGGAATTGTTGGCGCAGGTGGAATATTTCGTCGACGCGGTTTCGGATTACAGCAGCGATTTTGTGCTGTTTCCGGAATTCTTCACCGCACCCCTGATGGGCCTGAAAAAATCCAAAAACAGTCATGAATCCATCCGTTTCCTCGCTGGTTTCACCGAGCGCTTCCGTCACGAGATGTCGCATATGGCGGTGTCCTACAATATCAACATCATCACCGGTTCCATGCCACTGCTGGAGGACGACCGGATTTATAACGTCGCTTATTTGTGCCGGCGCGACGGTTCGGTGGATGAGCAGCGCAAAATCCATATTACCCCGCAGGAGCGCCACCACTGGGTGGTTGAAGGCGGCAGCGAGTTGCGCTGCTTTGACACAGATGCTGGGCGCATCGGCATTTTAATTTGTTATGACGTGGAATTTCCGGAACTGTCACGTCTGCTGGCGTTGCAAAAAATGGATATTTTGTTTGTGCCGTTCTGGACCGATACCAAAAACGCCTATTTGCGCGTACGTCATTGTTCTCAGGCGCGTGCCATCGAAAATGAATGTTATGTGGCCATAGCCGGATCCATCGGCAATTTGCCGAGTGTCGACAATCTGGACGTGCAATACGCGCAGTCGGCGGTGTTTTCGCCTTCGGATTTTGCGTTTCCGCAGGATGCGGTAATGGCTGAAACCACACCTAATACGGAAATGATCATTTTTTCTGATTTGGATTTGGATAAATTGCGCGTGCTGCGCAATGAAGGAGCCGTGACTAATCTCAAAGATCGCCGCGATGATTTATATGTGTTGCGTCCGCATCGGGATTTTTTCAAACACTGACCCCTCGGAGTTTTATGACCAAGCTGCGCGACCATTTCGATAACTCCGGCGATGAGCCCTTGAGTAACTTCTCCAGCAATCCCCACTTGCGCGACTTGATCAGCCGGCGCTCTTTATTGCAGGGCACACTCGGGCTGGCAGTAACCGGATTTATGAATGACGCGCTGGGCGCGGGAACGCAAGCTACTGCCAAACCCGGGTTGCTCAATTTCCAGGAAATCGATGTCAGCCGGGCAGACACGGTGCAGGTGCCGCCGGGCTACAGTGCGACACCCTTTATTCCTTGGGGAACCCCGTTGCATAAAGGCGTCCCGGAATTTCGCTTTGACGCATCCAATAGCGCGGAGGATCAGGAAAAACAGGTGGGCAGCCACCACGACGGCATGCATTTTTTTCCGTTGAATAATAGCCTCGCGGAAGGTCTGTTGGTGTTGAATCATGAATATATCGATCCCGCTTTATTGCATCCGCGTGGAGCGACTTATACCGCCCGGCGCCCCGCTGAGGAAGTGCGAAAGGAAATGGCTGCCCATGGCGTGAGCGTGGTGCATATTCGTCAGGAAAAAAGCGGCCAGTGGCAGATGGTGACGGACAGTCGCTACAACCGGCGGATTACGGCAGCAACACCGATGGAAATTCGTGGCCCGGTGCGCGGTTCGACGAAAATGCGCACCCATTACAGTGCCGATGGCACACGTGTCCGCGGCACTTTCAATAATTGCGCCCACGGTGTAACACCCTGGAATACCTATCTCGCGGCGGAGGAAAATTGGGCCGGTTATTTTGCAAACCGCGATAAAAATCCACCTCGCGAACACACCCGTTACGGCATAGTTTCCGCTAGCCGCTTCGGCTGGGAAAGCGCGCAGCCGGAAGCGGATATTTATAACCGCTTTGATGCCACCAGCTCCGGGGACGACCCGACCAAGGATTTTCGCCACGAGCCGAATCATTTTGGCTGGGTAGTGGAAATCGATCCTTTTGATCCATCCAGTACTCCCAAAAAACACACCGCGCTCGGGCGTTTTGCCCGCGAGGGCGTGGTATTTGCTCCGGTGCGGGAAGGTCAGCCGTTGGTGTGTTATTCCGGTGACGACACCAAAGACGAATATCTATATAAATATGTTTCGGCGGAATCTTACAATGCAAAAACCGCCGGCGGTCATCTGCTCGATAATGGCTTTTTATTTGTCGCGCGTTTCAATGCCGACGGCTCTGGCGAGTGGTTGCCGCTGGAAGTGAAGGACGCTGAACTGCAAAAAAAGGCGAAATTAGGCGGAGTGAATTTTACCGATCAGGCCGACGTATTGCTCAATACTCGTCTGGCGGCGGATCTGGTGGGTGCCACCAAAATGGATCGACCCGAATGGGGCGCGGCGGATCCGCGCACGGGCGAGATTTATTTTTCCCTCAGCAATAATGCTGACCGCGCAGAGGCAGACGCGGCCAATCCGCGCGCGCACAATATTTACGGGCATATCATCCGCTGGATGCCGCACAACGCCGACCACACCGCGCGGAATTTCACTTGGGATATTTTTGTGTTCGGCGGACCTGCAGGCGACAAACCCACGAGTGAAAAAATTCAGCTTAGTCCGCGCAACCACTTTGCCTGTCCTGATGGTTTGTGGTTCGACCCGCGCGGCGTGCTCTGGATACAGACGGATATGTCGGGCGGCATGCTGGCGCGCGGTCCCTTTGGTAATAACCAGATGCTGGCGGCGGACCCCCAGACCGGCGAAATTCGTCGTTTTCTCACCGGGCCAAAAGACTGCGAAATCACCGGTGCAACCATGACTCCGGATCTGCGGACACTGTTCGTCAATATCCAGCACCCGGGCGAGGGTTCTTCCCCAGGTAATTTCACCAGCCACTGGCCTGACGGTGGCGAACACCGCCCGCGCTCGGCAACGGTGATTATTCATAAGGATGATGGCGGGATTATCGGCACCTAGATCGCTATTTTTCACTAAAGCAAATGCTTGACTATTCCGGATTTCGGATTGATACTTAAGTTGAAACTTAAGTGATTCGGGGGATCACATATGAGCCAGTCAAGCGTAGAACACAGCACTTTTCATATCGAAAGAGAGTATCCCTACCCGGCGGCAAAAGTATTCCAGGGATTTGCCGATCCAGTGAAAAAACGGCGTTGGTTCGCCGAGGGGGAGGGGTTTATTGTGGATTCGTTTCAGATGGATTTTACGGTGGGCGGCAAGGAAACCTGTTGTTTCCGGGTTCAGGGCGGGCCGGTGGCGGGGCAGGTGTGCCGCAATGACACTTGGTATCTCGACATAATCCCAAACCAGCGGATCGTCACCGCCTACAGCATGACGCTGGGAGAAAGCCGCATTTCCTCGTCGCTGAGTACCGTGGAGTTAGTCGCGGTTGGAGAGAAGACGTTATTGAAATTTACCGAGCAAGGGGCATTTTATGCCGGCGCCGACGGCGCGGATATTCGTAAACGGGGATGGGAATTCCTATTACAGCGATTGGCCCAGGATTTAGGCGTTTAAGCTATGGGTGCATCGCTGGATATCAGTCGTATATTTCACGCGTTAAGCGACAATTCTCGCCGCGCGATGGTGGACAAGTTGAGTCGCGGGCCGCTGTCGATTTCACAACTGGCGGAGCCGCTTGAGATGTCCCTGGCCGCAGTGGTTCAGCATGTCAATTTGCTGGAGAGTTGTGGCCTGATCAAAACCCATAAACAGGGCAGGGTGCGCACTTGTGAAATTGAAGCCACAGCGCTCACTGCAGCGGAGCAATGGCTTCACGAGCGGAGGAAACTCTGGGAGCGTCGCTTTGATCGGTTGGGGGATTTACTTGATGAGGATTAGTCCTCGTAGGTGCCGTGGGTGAATTCGATCAGACAGAATCCGTGGCCAAAAGGATCGGAGAAAGTGATGCATTTAGAACAGCGCCACTCGATGCATTCGCTCTCGCGCACCGCACCCGCCGCTTCAGCTTTCTGTGCTGCGGCGGTGAGGTCGTCCACTACAAAATCCAGATGCACGGGCGTCCAGTGGCGGATGTATTGACGCAGAGCGGGGTGAGATTTATTCGCGCTTGAGTGTTCCTGCTTCTGCAGCAAAAAAATCGAGGTTCCGGCGCCGCTGAGTTCCGCTACATCGTCATCCAAAGTGCGCGATAACGTCAGTCCCAAGGCGTTCTGATAAAACGCGATGGCACGGGGCAGATCTGGCACATCGATATTGATTAATACATTCATTGATTCAGCGCACTCTTTTACTTCTTCCGCAGTTCCTTTATTTCTAGTTTCAAACGTTCACGCGCACGCGACTCAATCCGAGTTACAAGTGACAACGCATAGACAGCGAGCGATGATTGCAAATTACAGCCGCTTCCAATTGCGGCAGACGAAGGTCAATGAATGCGCTGTAAAGCGGACGCTAAGCGCCCGCACGAAAAAAATTAATGTGCTTGTGCGACGCCTCTGAGCAAGGTCGTACCAGCGGCTGTATTGTTGCAGCTGGCAAAGTTACCTAAAGACACTATGCCAACAAGGCGTTTATTGCGATCCATCACCGGCAGCCGTCGCACATGGAGATCCGCCATATTTTCCGCGACATGCTGGATGTCCTCGTCTTCAAAACAATACAAAATATCGTCTGTCATTACCTCGCTGATCGGAGTTGCCGGCGCCAGACCCTGAGCAACAGCTCGAATGGCAATATCTCGGTCGGTCAGCACACCTATCAAGTTATCGCCATCGTGCACTAGAATTGCGCCGCAATCGGCTTTTTCCATCGCTCGGGCTGCATCACATATGCTCTGGTCTGGCGTCACGGTTTCTACGTCGCGAGTCATGATGTCACTAATTTTCATAATCTGTTCCTCCGATTCGGTTGAAAGCCATTATCGAGGCGTTTTTATTAGAAGCCCTCTTATTAGCAAGGCTTCTTATTAGAAAGGCTTTTTATTAGATAGGCGATTTTCTATACGAGAATGCCTGTTTGTCATATAGCGCTTGTTTTTAAAAAGGCGCTTGAAAGCGCCTATAAGTTTCACTCGACTGTATTTAAGAATGACAGCAATTTACACCAGGATATTTTCTGATGATTTACGTTTGCTGGATTTGCGTGAACTTGCACCAGCATCCTGGCTGGCGAGAGTATCAGCTTGGCTGGCAGGAGCATCAGCGCTCTTGCTTTTGCCACTTTTACGCTTGCCACCTTTGGTGGCCGACAGTTGGGTGTCCAGCGGCTGCTGCGGTGTATTGACACCTTCTGCTTCCATGGTGGTTTGAGTTATCTCGTCAACGAAAGGATTATTTTGTGCGCCGTATTGGCGCTCATCCTGGATCAGATTTTCCGAGGCGATGGTTTCACCTAAAAAGTTCTCACCTGTGGTAGACGCTTCCTGTTGTAGACCAGCTTGTTCCAGCGCCATCTGCCAATGGCGCTCTGCCTGTCCGGGAGGGCAGCCTTCGGCTTCCCATATTTGATACGCGAGTTCGCGCAAGTTGTGTTCGTTAATGCCAGTATTCATTTTCGTTAGCCTCTGATGGTTCCGCGAACCGGATTATTGCAAAGCGGCTTTGAGTTCCTCTTTGCGCTGCTGTAGTTGTGCCCCAAGTTCAATGAGGTCCAGCTTGCTCTCTTTGACTTTCGGAAACAATTCATTTTGTTCTTCTTTGACGTGGTGCTTTACATACTCTGACAGTACTTTGACTTTTGCATCATAAAGTTCTTTGTCATCAGAAATATTTTCATTCAGAAGCTGAGCGATTAAATATTTTAATGTTTGGTGCTCAACCACTGCTTCGGGTACAAGATCATGGTCTTTCAACGCTTTTTTGGCGGCGGGATAAAAAATCTCTTCTTCTATTTGCGCGTGAACCGTTAGCTCCTCACAAATTTGTTGCACTAACGCCTTTTTTTGGTTCACGGTTTTGGCATTTTCATACTCATCAAAAAGTTCATTTACTAATTTGTGGTCAGCGCGCAAAAGGGCTGTCGCTTCTTGGGCTTTGCTGCTTTTGGTGACAGTGTTTGATGTTTTTGCCGTGGCTACCATAACGATATTCCTATGCTGGAGTTGGCTTTATGTATGTGAGCAAAAATTATTCTTTTTATATTTATGCCTCTGTTCGTTAACCAACACACCCCGACCTAACAATTGAGTAAAGTTGCGTTAACGCCTCTAAGACCGCACGGTAGTTAGAAAGCATATTTTGCTGGTCTTTCTCAAGGAAAGCGGTGTTTCTTAGTGGACCTGGACAGGCCGTTAATGCGGGCAGGGCTCGAGTGATTTCCGGCTTATCCGCCGGGCATGAAAAGGTCAATTTGCCGGCTTTTTAATTAGGTAATACAAAATTCTTCAGAGTGAGGATTTCGAGATGAAACAGCACAGTGATCGAGACGATTATCAAACTGACAAAGACACTCAGCAAGAGACACAACAGCCGACGGCACAACAGGCCTCTGCTGAAGGTGCTACCCAACAAAAACGTGGCGGTGGCCGTGGCTTTGCCGCTGATCCAGCGCGCGCTGCAGAAGCTGGTCGCAAAGGTGGTCAAGTAAGCAGTGGCAACTTTAAATTTAATCCCGCCCGCGCTGCGGAAGCCGGTCGCAAAGGTGGCCAACACAGCGGCGGCAATTTTAAAAATGATCCTAAGCGCGCCGCAGAAGCTGGTCGTAAGGGTGGTCACGAAAGTGGCGGTAATTTCCGTAACAATCCAGAGCGTGCTGCAGAAGCTGGCCGCAAAGGTGGTCGTGCAAGCCACAGCAGCTCAGGCGCAAGTGCTTCACCTTAATAGATAACTGCTTGTTATCGATGTTAAAGGGGCTTAGGCCCCTTTTCATTTTCTGCAACAGAACATTATTGCTAAATGATCTGAAGTCCATGGCAAAAAAAAATCGCCCCAATGGGGCGATTTTTAGTTTTCGATTTATTATCTCTAAGTCGTCTCATCGAGGTTTTTATTTTCCAGTTTGAATAACATCAAACTGCGATCCGGCACTGTGTACTCGTTTCCGAATTCAAATAGTTCCTCTTCCTCTCCCAATTCCGGCCGACTGGTATCGATCAGACAGCTCCACGCATCTCCTTGTGCAACTTCCGGCAAAACAAACGGAATCGGATCCGCGTGCGCATTAATAATTAATAGTAGCGTTTCATCACCACCCGTTTTATGAATACCGGTAGGTTGTGCGCGGCCGTCCATTAACATGCCCAGACACGCACGGCCACCATCTCGCCATTTATCCTCATTCATCGGGCCATCCGGTGCGAGCCAAGTGACATCGGTCACGCCCAGCTCTTCGTTATAGTCGCCCACCAGAAAACGCCCGCGGCGCAAAATGGGATAACTTTTACGCAGATGAATCAAACGTTGCGTGAAAGTAAACATGCGTTCGGCAGCTTCATCCAGATCCCATTTAAGCCAAGTCAATTTATTGTCTTGGCAGTAGGTATTGTTATTACCTTCCTGGCTGTGGCAAAACTCGTCACCGGAGAGCACCATGGGAGTGCCTTGGGAAAACAGCAGCGTTGCCATGAGATTACGCATTTGGCGCTGACGCAATTCAATAATGTTGGGATCGTCTGTAGGACCTTCGGCGCCATAATTATAAGACAGGTTGTCGTTTGTCCCGTCTTTATTATCTTCGCCGTTGGCATCATTGTGCTTGCCGTTGTAACTCACGAGATCATGTAAAGTAAAACCGTCGTGAGCAGTAACAAAATTCACGCTGGCCCAGGGGCGGCGGCCGCGGTGGTTAAAAATGTCGCCCGACCCGGTTAGTCGTGTAGCCAGTTCAGCTAATTGACCGTGATCGCCGCGCCAAAAACTGCGCACATTATTGCGGTAACGGTCGTTCCATTCCAGCCAGCCAGAGGGAAATGCACCCACCTGATAGCCGCCCCAGCCACAGTCCCATGGCTCAGCAATTAATTTTTTCTGGCTTAATGTTGGATCCTGTAAACACGCCAAATGAAATCCGTGGCGTTCGTTAAAGCCGGTTTCCTCACGCGCGAGAATAGTGCCCAAGTCAAAACGGAAGCCGTCGACGCCCATATCCGTAGACCAGTAACGCAAAGAATCCGTCACCAAGCGTAAAACACAAGGATGGCTTAAATCCAGGGTATTGCCGGTGCCGGAGTCATTGACATAATAGCGCGGATTGTCCGGCATTAAACGGTAATAGGTGGAGTTGTCGATACCGCGCATGGACAGAGTGGGACCTAATTCATTGCCCTCGGCGGTGTGGTTGTACACCACGTCCAAAATCAATTCGATGCCTGCAGCGTGTAGGCGTGCGGCCATTTCCTTAAATTCATTTAAATGGCCGCGTGCGAGATAGGGCGTATGCGGTGCAAAAAAGGCGAGAGTATTGTAGCCCCAGTAATTGGTTAAGCCTTTATCCAGCAAATGTTTATCATTGACAAAGGCGTGGATCGGCATTAATTCAATGCTGGAGATGCCCAAAGACTGCAAATGTTCGATCGTCGCCGGATGCGCGATGCCCGCAAAGGTGCCGCGATATTCGTCGGGCACGCCCGGATGCAACATGGTTAATCCGCGCACATGGCTTTCATAAATAATGGCTTGATCCGCCGGCACATGAGTTGAACGGTGATCGCCCCAGGTAAATGCGTGATCAATGACGCGGGCCTTAGGAATATAGGCCGCGCTATCGCGCTCGTCGAAACTCAAATCACCATCCGGCGAACCGATGGTGTAGCCAAATAAAGCGTCATTCCATTTTAAAGACCCAACCAATTCTTTAGCGTATGGGTCAATCAATAATTTATTGGGATTAAACCTGTGGCCGGCTTCCGGTTCGTAGGGACCGTGAACACGGTAACCGTAAACTTGTCCGGCATGCACATCCGGCAGATAACCATGCCATATTTCATTGGTGTATTCCGGCAATTCTATGCGTTCGAGCTCCACGTCGCCGGTGCTGTCAAATAAACACAATTCCACTTTGGTAGCGTGGCGGGAGAAAATTGCAAAATTCACGCCCAAACCATCCCAGGTGGCACCGAGTGGGAAGGGGCGACCTTCAGTGATGCGAGAGCGGGTCATAATTTCTGGGGCTTTAGCCATACAGACTCCTGACAGATTGTTCCGCCTGCGCATTCCTGCGCCTGCAGAGAATCATTTGGTTAATCAATCAATAATTGGTGGTGACCCATCCATCGGTTCCATAATGTTTTCTAAAACAATTATTCCCGCGGCGGCTCAATTTCCGGAACGGGTTGCTGGCCGGGTGGCGCCTGCCGGCCTGGTACCGGAATTTCCACCGGGTCCTGGTTGGGCACAGGGTCAGGAATTTCCGTTGGATCTGGAATATCGATCGGCGTGGGATATTCCGGGGGCGTCTCCTGTGGATTGCCATTCGGGGACACATCAGCACCTTCGAGCCAGACGGATTGGAAAGTTGTCGCAATGTTCATAGCAGTCTCCTCAATTGGTTTTATCCGACATGGCCAACATCGATGTTTAACGCGTTTACAGGGAAATCACTCAATATATCGCGCAGGTAAAGATGCCCGCGCTGCGCGTTCCATTCGCGCCCGCTGATTAAGCTCGTAAATTTGGCGTTCTCAATTTCCTGAGGCAGTTCCACCGACGTGTCACTCCATTTAGCAGCTGGCACCTGCGGGCCGTCACTGTCATGCAACAGGTTTGCCACTAATCGCGGCGCTATCACCAAGCAGCGTTTGCCCTGCCACTCACGCATAAAAGCCAAACAGTGTTTGGCGTATTCGCCGGAGGTCGTGAGCGGAATGTAATGGCCGAGAGAAAACAGATCGGGTGAGATTTGACGTCCGTTAAGCACGCGCGCGATTAAACGCTGCTTGATGCGACCGTCGCGCCAGTTTTGGATCAGCGATTCGGTGGATTCCTCTTGCGACAAAGCGGCGGCGCGGGTGGCGAAATCCACAGGCCGGCGGTTGTCGGGATCCACCAAGCTGAAATCCCACAGTTCGGTACCCTGGAATAAATCAGGGACACCCGGAGTGGTCAGCCGCAACAGAGTTTGCGCCAAGCCATTGAGTGCGCCGGCGGGGGCAATTTCCATCGCGGCGCGTGCGACTTCGTAACGCAATTCCAAGAACGCTGGGTTGTGCATAAATTCCTGCAGGTATTGGCGGCAAGCCTGTTCGTAGGCGGCGTTGGGCGCGCTCCAGGAACTGCGCAATTTCGCTTCGCGCAAGGCCTTTTCCAACCACCCCTGCAGGCGATCGCAGTAATGATCGCGTTGCGTATCCGTTTGCTCGCCGGATTCTTCATGAGGCCGATACTCCAACGGCCAGGAGCCAAGTAACGTTTGCAGCAGAATCCACTCATCGCCGGGTGAGGGCGCGGGACCGTCGTGTTGCTCCTGGCGCAGCCCGCCCATTTGGGCCCGCCATATATTCAGCTTTTCCATGAACCAGTCCGGTCGCTCGCTGATGATGGCCAAGCGCGCTCGCGTATCTTCACCGCGTTTGTGATCGTGAGTCGCAGTGGTCAGCATGCTGCGGGGAAAACGACTTTGTCGTTCCATGCACAATTGATGAAAATCTTTCAAGGAAATGCCGTGGTGTTCTGGATCAAAACCGACGTCATTGCGGCTGAGCACCGCGCCGGAGCGATAGCACGCCGTATCCTCCACCGCCTTGGCGGCAGTTGGGGAAGTTAACTGCTGAAAGCGCGCCAAAGTGCGTGCGCGCAGAGCGCGGTCGGGACCGGGTGGCAGTGAATGTAGAGGCTCCGCCCCC
>JBQGED010000088.1:0-4040 GCA_052039425.1 Sphingobacterium griseoflavum
AAACAGCAGGCAGACCATTGCCAAATAGCTGCGCGACTTCAAATTGGCGGAGCTGATATCAAAGCCGAAGTAGACGATATGTTGATTGCGGGTGTGGCGTGTTTTGATCTCTAAGGTGTTGGTGCCCGGAACGGCGAGTTCGGAGATATCAAAATAGGCGCCGTTGTAATCGTCACATAAATTTCCAGATACGGATTTGGCCAGCAGGTCCTTACCGTTGAGCAAAGCGTAGTGCGCGCAATCGAGGGTTCTTATGTGAATGATATTTTGGCTTAACGTGTTGTATTCAAACTGGGCGCGATGGAGGAGTGTGCGCTGTGAATTGCCGTTGCCTTGCGGGCGGTAAGAATTGTGAATTTCGAATTCACCTTTTCCGGGGAAATGTGAATCCTCCAAGGTGAGCGTGTGAACTCGGATAGGCGAAAACCATAGATATAGAATAATGAACGCCGAAATTGTTAGAAGAATCGCTAGGTCGTAGCGGCGAATTGCAGTGAGCACCGGGCGGATCTTGCCCGAAAGGGAAACCATAAAATCATTCATGATGAGAGAAATTAAGTGAATTTACGTTAGTTATTTTTCGGCTAATTTAACCGATCCGCTCGGAGCGCAGCAACTGGCCGATCTGCACTTGGGTCGTAGCTCACCATTTCCAGTAAAGCTTCTTCTGAACTAGTTGATCAAAGTCTCGATTCGGAGAATTGGTAATGCTTATATCACCAGAATCATTTCCGGTGTATTCGAATTAAGCCTGCTCGATATTGAGCAAAATCCTCACGACACGCCGCAAACTATCATTGTCAAATGGTTTTGCCAGTACTGCATCCGCCCCAGCGGCTTTGGCTTTGGCCATCAAGCTTGGCATAGAGTCGGAGACCACCAATATTTTTGCTTTGTGAGTTTGGGTTGCGCGTATATGTTCGATCAGCTCAATCCCGCCCATGCCGTCCAATTTCAGGTCCAGGGTCATCAGATCGGGTTTGCGGCGGATGTAGGTAATGCCGGCATCAAAGCCGTTGTTGACTTGGATGACGTCGAGTCCCATGTTACGAAAAACTCGCTCTATGGCATTGGCCGTGGGTTTGTCCTCGTCCACGACCAGGACCTTAGGGGGCGCATTGTCGGCAGCCGGACTGGGATCCGACAGGAGTTCAACCGGAATCGCCAAGTGGTTCTGGTGCATGAACTGGAGGAGGTCCTGGCGGGCAATGGCGATCGCGCCATTTTGTTGTTGACCACGCAGGCGTCCCCGCTGGATCCAGGACTTTACGGTTTGCGGGGAAACACCGCAGTGACGCGCCGCCTCCTCCGGGGTGAAGAGCGGATCCGCCGGGTCAAACATGCATCGGTCTCGCCTTGGCTTTATTTGGAGATCACTGGAGCTGTGCCGCCCCTAACCTCAAGTATAGACCCGGGTGTGGACTGCCTCCGGTTAATTCGAGGGGCGCCCAAGGGTGGTTCAGGTGGCTGTGTATAATCCGCACCTTGCTCTCCGCGCCCCCAGAAGCCAGCGCCCTTCGTCCCATGATTAATGATTGTTCCGATTTTGTCGGCTTCGGAGCCGCTTATAAAGGCGCAGGCGGAGCATGAAGGGCGCGGAGCCAGGTGACGTCGAGGTCGACGCCAGTACTGCGCTAGAAGTATTGAAATTTTCGCCAGAGGTCGATGAGTGAGCAGCGACGCCGCAAGAAAAGACGCCCGCTATAGATTTATCTTTCTGCGCATGCATCCGCATGAGAGTGATTTTCGCTTCGCTTTGGCAGAAGCGCTTTACGAGATCGGATTTGATGCCACCTACATTTATCTGACCAAAAAGCCGATTATTTACGAATTGGGTTCCAGTCAACAAACGACGCTGTCGCGCAAACAATTTTTGCGTTACATGAGAAAACGATTTGGCGGAGAAAAACGCCTCGTCGTTTTTAACTCAACCGACCTCTACAAGCCGCGCCTATGTGTATTATTGCGATTACAGATCGGCGGCATCTGGTGCTTTGATGTTCATGACAATTTGCTCTATGAAAACAAAGGCTGGGAGAGAATCAAGATGAAATTCCGCCAGCATCTCCTCGTTGCGG
Source organism: Sphingobacterium griseoflavum (assembly GCA_052039425.1). GTDB lineage: Bacteria > Pseudomonadota > Gammaproteobacteria > Pseudomonadales > Cellvibrionaceae > UBA5868. The sequence continues at coordinate 2,079 of JBQGED010000088.1, forward strand.
CTTCGCATCTTCAAGTTTGTGCCGCGCCAAATTTAATTGAGCTTATACCTTCGGCACGCCATCTCGGTAATGCCTCTAATATGGCGAGGGTTGAGCGGGAGAATATTAACTGGCGAAAAGTTTTGGTAATGTCCAGTATCGACGCGCGTTTTGATTTTGATTTTCTCTGCAGGACCGCCGAGTTACTGCCGCATACACAATTTCACATATACGGCTATGTTGGGGGCGAGGAGATCAAAGCACGGTTGACGGCGCTGATGGGTGCCCGAACGAATGTTATTTATGCGGGGCCGTATCAAAATTCTGATATAGCAAAAATCCTGGCCGATTTCGGTATTATGTTGGCGCCTTACCAGCATAATCATCTCACCCGATATATAGATCCTTTGCGGTTTTACCACGGCTTACGTTCCGGTATAGAAGTGGTAAGCACCTCTATCCCAGCTGTTAAAACCATGCCTCACCTTATCCATGTGGCTGATAGCCCAGAGGCATGCGCTGCGCGTTTGCGCGAAATTGCCGAAAATCCTGATGCTCGTCTTAATACACCAGAGCGCAGCTTCGTACCGTCATGGCATGATAAAGCAAAAGATTTTCTACATCTTCTGGACGAATACCTTAAAACCTCAAGAGGTTGAATCTGTATAGCGGATTAATGCCAGTATTTTTCTTCTGGAAATGGGTATGCGAAAAAGCAGTCGTTCATTGGTCGCGAGAGGAAGAATATTGGTCATGCATGACGATGCTTTGCGAAAACGAACCAAGCTTAGTCCCTTTGGGAGTTTCAATTTGCGCTTACGAGTAAAGCCGTCCTTCCAGGAGCCATTGAAATGGTGCACGGCATAATTGGGTAGTGCAGGCATCGGCGTGCAGAAATGACTGGCGGGGAAAATGATGGAATTGTCGTCCAGCTTGGTTGTGCAAGTGTCATTGTAAGGAGGGTGAATATTAAAGTGCTTGGCAAAATAGCGCGTGACGCGCAAGGTATTTGGGGTTTGATCCAAGCCTTGGTCCGTTTGAAATTTTGCCGTTTCATATTCATCGAGCAGCGCTTTGATAATGGTATTCCCCGGCTCTGCCGCCATCATGGCGGTGCTAATAGGGAGACAGGAACCGCGATAGTTTTCGTAACTCGAAAAAAAAGACAAATGCAAAAACTCATCTAGGGAATGCGTGATTTCGAGGTCGCTATCCAAATAGATGCCGCCATGGTGATACAACGCATGCAGGCGGATGTAATCTGAAACGAAAGCCCACTTCCGATTTGCAAATGCCTGCTCGGCGTAGGTGTTTTTAATGTTTTGCAACTCGCGATTGCCCCATTCAACCAACTCATAATCCGGCAGAAATTTCCGCCAGCTGTCTATGCATTTCAAGACCAAGTCTGGTTTGGGCGTGTCCCCAACCCAGATAAAATGAATTTTTTTGGGAATCATGCGTGCACTCGCAACTTTATATGTAGCGCGAGTATACCATCGGCAATTCCTATGGCTGGTGAGATTGCGGAAGATAAGTGCGCCGGAATTGTTTGAGCTTATGCCGAGCAAAAGAGTCAGGGTCCCAAGGCCGCAAAGTGGCGAGGTGAGCGTATTTAGGCTTGAGGACGTAGAGGTCGGCTTCGATGGTTTTGGTTTGGCCATCTGCTTGGATGGTTGGATGGACCCGGCGGCGGTAGTAGTGCTCGCCTTCGAAGCGGTCGAGTCGGGCGATGTCCTGTTCTTTTACTGAAAAATACACCACGCCTTGCAGATTTTTCTGGCCGGCCCGCGGCAGTACCACGGGGTATTGATCGCCGAGGATATAGGTACGGCGAAAACCATCCAGCCAAGCTGGTTGGTTTTGATAGGGGAGTTTCACAATATCCTGCCAGACCTCCGCAAACATCAACGACCCGTAGGTGAAGATGTTGCGCGGGCGCATTAGTAATTTACCGTGTAGAAAAGGCGAATTACGTTGGCTTCG
>JBQGED010000089.1:0-24209 GCA_052039425.1 Sphingobacterium griseoflavum
CGGAATTCCAGCTGCCAGTCGGCCGCCAGTTCCGCCGCGCCGGTTTTGTCATCACTCCCCGCCACATCCGCGCCGGTCCAGGCTGCGATGGTGGCGAGCAGATCGCGGCCAGCGTCGTTGGCCGCCACATCGCAGCCGTAAAACAGAATATCGGCGTCCGCCGCGAGGGACTCGCGCCAGTCGGAAATCTCCGCGTGGAATTCCTCGATATTGTCATTGCGGAGAGTATCGCTGCCGAGCTGGATAGCCGCTGCGGCGCCGTGGCCGATCAGATGCACCGCATCCACCCGCCCGTACAACTGCAGCAGTTCGCCCACTTGGGCCACGCCACTGCGGTCGCCTTCAAGAAAATGCACTTGATACTGCACGGAGGCATCCGTGCGCAGATTTTCCAACAGACGCTCCGCCTCTGGAGTCGCACTGTCGACGATGATCAACTCGACACGGGGAGCGGGCTCGCTGGTGATCAGCCCCTGGAATGCATCGAGATCAACGGAGGGGATATCCCACTGGGACGGCTGGGAAAGCGCGATGGGAGATGAGGCCAACCCCACGCGATCCAGGTCCTGCAATTTATGCAGCAGCTTAAATTCCAGATGACTGCGCAACTCATCCGCAGACGGCTGCAGTGCGTGCTGGGCAAAATCGTTGTCGTAACCATCGATACTGCCGCCCACCGCATCGGCGGATAACAGTACTCGCGGTTCGAGAGGCTCGAACATCCACCGTGACACACCTTGGGGTTGCCTTCTCGCAGGTCGCTTTTTTTTGAATAACCTCACGCGAGGGTCCTCAACGCTATTCACATAATGATTCGATCAGGAGTGCGTCCTCGCTTGCCGACGCCTTTCATCAGATGTTTTTAAAATCTAGTCAAGGCACTACCTGCGCGCAAAAGTGGAGTGCCGAACGGCGAATTAGGTGCCATCACAGGCAGGTGTTTGAATAAAAAGAAACGATAATCGTCGAAAATTCGTCGCAAACGAAAACTCTTCATTGTCACTTCGCACGTCTGTCAAATTTACGACAATAGAGCCAATTGCCTCACATTCCACGTTTTGATCAACGCACCATTGGTGTGCACCGAAAAATTCGTGCTATGATCCGCCGCATGTTTACGCCTCTGACTCATATCAATATCTCTCTTCCGGTTTCGCGGCGGTTCTCTGTCGTCTCGGCCTTTCATATATAAGGCGGTTAAGACACAGGCTCTTAACCGCCGTCATTACCACTGACGCAGCCATACTGCGGCCGGTTATCTTAAAAAAGTCCACACGCAATACTTTATATTCGCTTAGATCGATGGAATTTCGCTGAGCAAACCAGCTTGCTTTGAGGCGTATTGATTAATCGGAACCCGTGCACCGCGACAGCGGCAGCCGCTCACATCAGACAACACAACAGTAGCAACAGGTATTAACTGATATGAATGCCACCATCAATGCGCGCATCGAAGCTATTTTCGATCAGGTCACCAAACGCAATCCCGGCGAACCCGAATTCCATCAGGCGGTGTGGGAAGTTATCGACACTCTGGGGCCCGTACTGCTCAAACATCCCGAATACGCCGATCAAAAAATTATCGAGCGCATTTGCGAGCCCGAAAGACAAATTATTTTCCGTGTGCCCTGGCAAGACGACCGTGGTGAAGTGCAGATCAATCGCGGCTTTCGCGTTGGCTTCAACAGCGCCCTTGGGCCCTATAAAGGCGGCCTGCGATTTCATCCGTCCGTGACTCTGGGCACCATAAAATTTCTCGGTTTTGAACAGACCTTCAAAAACGCTCTGTCGGGCATGCCGATCGGCGGCGCCAAAGGCGGTTCCGATTTTGATCCGAAGAATAAAAGCGACGGCGAAGTGATGCGCTTCTGTCAAAGTTTTATGACGGAACTCTATCGCCATATCGGCGAATTTACCGATGTTCCCGCTGGCGATATCGGCGTGGGCGCACGCGAAATCGGCTACTTGTTCGGCCAGTACAAGCGCATTACCAATCGTTATGAATCCGGCGTTATTACCGGCAAAAGTCCATCCTGGGGCGGTGCGCTGGTGCGGAGAGAAGCCACCGGTTATGGCTGTGTTTATTTCGCCCGCGAAATGCTGAATGCACGGGGAATTTCTCTCGAAGGGAAAACCGCAGTCGTTTCCGGCTCCGGCAATGTGGCCATCTATGCCATCGAAAAATTACAGGAATACGGCGTTAAAGTGGTCGCCTGTTCCGATTCCTCCGGCGTTATTCACGATCCCAACGGTTTGGATCTGGAAACCATCAAACAAATCAAAGAAGTCGAGCGCGGCCGTATCGGCGCTTATCGCGTAACGCACAAAAAAGCCAATTACATTGCCAATGGCAATATCTGGGATATTCCCTGCGATATCGCTTTCCCTTGCGCTACCCAAAATGAATTAAACGAAGAATCCGCGCGCACTCTGGTCGCCAATGGCTGTATCGCCGTCAGCGAAGGCGCCAACATGCCCACTACTCCGGGCGGCGTAAAAGTATTTTTGGATGCGGGAATTTCCTACGGCCCAGGTAAAGCGGCTAATGCCGGCGGCGTGGCCACTTCCGCTCTGGAAATGCAACAAAACGCCAGTCGTGATGCCTGGTCGTTCGAGTACACGGACAAAAAACTGCAAAACATCATGATGGACATTCACAGAGATTGTTATGAAACCGCCAAGGAATATGGTTTGAACAACAACTACGTAGCGGGCGCCAATATAGTGGGCTTTAAGCGCGTGGCTGTGGCAATGCTCGCTTTCGGCATTATTTAAGGCCCATGGCATTGCCGCAGATTGCTTCGGCAATGCCACAGGCTAAGGCCAAACAAGCAAAGGCCAAACAGGCAAAGGCCAAACAAAAAGTATCGAACAATGATTATTGATCGTCAGCTGTTTATCTTGCGGAGACCTCCCGCCTTCCCCACCTAAACCGGGCGCGGGATGCGCCCGGCTTCTCTTTTAACTCGCCCCGTTCGGCAATTCGCCGGCAGATGTTGCACACCTGAAATTCAGGTCCAACATCATTCAGCGCGAGTGCAGATTGGTTAACCACTCAAAGTATCGCTGCTCCGACGGAACGGCGTGAATCTGTTTGTGCGTCTGTTTCTGTCGCAGCCAATTTGCTCATGAGGAAAATTCCATGACGAAAGAAAAAGCCAAGAAAGAACCACAAAAGACGCTTAAGGAAAAACGTCGCGAGAAAAAGGAAAAGAAAGGTGGGAAAGGTGTTTCCAATTTATAAATAAATTTCGGTGGCGGACCCCCGCCACCCTTTTTACTGCGGTGAAACTATCATGTTCGAATCGAGCAATAGAATTACTCTGTTGTGCAAAACCGATTACGCCCGGCTGACGAATTCCATCGCCCAGCTGAGCGATAAAGAAAAACGCCAGAGCAAAGGGCATCCAAAGCTCGACAAAGCCCTGGTGGTGGACGATCACATGTTGCCCGATGATATGGCGAGAATCGGCAGCGTGGTCAGTTTAAAAGATCTGGGCACAGGCTCCGTTGCCCGATTCCTGCTCAGTGAAACGGAAGCCACTTCAGCAGACGGCGACGAAAAAATTCGCACCCTTTCGGTCACGTCAGCGCTGGGAATCGCCCTGCTGGGCACGCGCATGGGCGAGCATATCAAATGGACTTTGCCCAACGGCCACACCCGCTATCTGCGCGTCTCCGAACTTTCTTCTAAAGCGGCGGTTTGCTGATGCGACTGCCACTGGCGGCTCGGTCATTTCACGGCGGGCGGGAAGCCCGCCGTATCGTTTGGAAAATGGCGGGTTAAGCAAGGGAAAATATCACTCCTTAACGAGTGAATATTTCACCGAACGTAATACCTACCTCTACTTAAGATCTTTTGCAGCACCAGAGATTTTCCCCGGTGCGCCACGGCCTGTTTGTGCCAATCAGAGATACCTGATTTCGCCAAACATTCACGGTACTAACAATGCAAAGGATCTATGTATGAAACTCTTCAAATCGCTTTCCATTTCCAGTCTTATCGGCGCTCTTTTCCTCTCCGCCTCCGCCCACGCGGTGCCGCCTACCGCGCTATCCGGTTTAACCGGCACTTGGTACAACACCGACCCCGCTACCAGAAGCACAGTCAGATTTGAGGTCACCAACACCATTTTCGGATTGACGTTTAAATCCTACGGCTCCTGCAGCCCCACGCCTTGCGTGCACACCACAGTGATGGCTTATCCGCATAGCGCCAACGTGTCCTCCAACACTGCCACCGGTTTTACCGCTTACCGCAATGACGGCTTTAAATACACGCGCTATTCCGCTGTGCGTGTCGGCGCCAACCTACGTCTAGACGCTTTCTCAACCTTTGCTTCTGGCGATACACGCAAGGACTATGTGGTGTCAGAGACGTTTTATCGTCCACTGGTGCTGATCCCGACCCTCGACTTTTCTCTTGCTCAGTAATCGTTAAAAGGACGTAACCGCCATGTGGAAATCAGCAACGATAAAAACCATTCTATTTGCTGGCGCATTTGTTTTTGGTTTCGTCGCTGGCCAATGGCATCACCAACACGGCATTGCGCCAGCGCCCATTACGGGCCTGGCGCTGGAGCCTGTGCCGGTAACCTGCCCTGCAAATGAATCCGTGCCGATAATTTCAGCAATAGATTCATTCGCGTCAGATGCTGCAACAGCAAATTCACCCACCACTGAAATTGCTGGAGCAGCAATCAGCGAACCCGATTCGCCGAGCACTGCAACGGACATTACGCTGTCCGACTTCGACAATCCGGACGAACAGATCAAACTCACGCTCACAGCGAATGCTGAAAGCTTCAGCCAGAACAGTGAACAATTGGTGGAAGATCAAGATCCCCTGGAGCCACTGTTACAGTTGCCACAAGCGGAACAGTTGGCCTATGTGCAAAAGCTGGTGGAATCCCAGGAGGACGCTGCAGTAATCGCGCTTAATGATTTGATTTTGACTGACGACGCTGCTCTGCAAAATGCCGCCATCGACGGCTTGATCTCTTTGCTGGAGATGCGCACGGGGCACTTTGAAATGATCGCCGAAAACCTGCAGCACAACGCGGTATTTCTCAACGACGCACAACGGCAGAAAGTGCAGCAAATCACCCAGGCCGACGCCAGTCTATAACCACTCACTCCCCGCCCTTTCCCCATTTACTCTTAATGTGTGATGTGGGCGCGTCAGGTTTTCAGTAGATTTGACTATCTGCGTCTATACTTCGGATGAACCTAATCCGAACGACCCCTAAACGCTCAAGGGACGGGCTTTTGTGACCAAGATGCGGCCTAGATCTTACGCCACCTTTCGACTGCTCGCCGTGTTGGTCACGGTCTGCATTATTACCATCCATCAGCACCTGCCGCCGCGAATTCTGCAGCTCTATCCAGACCCGGCATCCGTACGCTATTCCTGGATCTTTGGGCCATCTCCGGAGGGGACAGAACACGGCTGGTTCGACAACGAGACCAACCATTTCTGGTGCAACTACGCGCCAGGCGATCCCTTCTCCTGCGGCTGGTCACTGAATCTCGGTGAGGATCGGATCCACGGTATCGATTTTTCCGAATTCGACGGCTTCAACTTCGTAATCCGCTATAAAGGCGATGCACCGCGGCTCCGCTTGTTTCTGCGCGACTTCGATCCCTCCTACAGCGACATCGACCGGTTCGACACCGCCAGTAAAGTGATGTCCACCACCGTGCGCACATCCACACTAAATCAGCCTGTTTTCGTTCACTTAAAGGAATTCAGCGTCGCCGAATGGTGGATCACCGAATTTGATATTTCCGGGCCGAACTCAGCCCCTTCTGTCAGCAACACTATCGCCCTCGGGGTGGACTTTAATGTGCACAGCAAAAACGATGTGCAAATCGAACGGATCGAGGCGGTTGGCCAATGGATAACTGCAGAAACATTGTATTTCGGCATTATCTCTTTCTGGATGGCTTTGATTGTCCTGGAAGTGATCTGGCGTTTTTACTCCGTGCACAAACAAGCGAGAGCGGACGCGCAACGAATCGACAGCTTGGTCAGCGAATATAAAAAACTGGAAGTGGAAAAACAGGAATTTGAAGCTCTGTCGACTACCGATGTGTTGACTGGTGTTATGAACCGCGCCGGAGTTCAGCAATTTCTGCAGCGCTTATTTGAGAGCGACTTCAGCCGCAATCAAATGGGGGTGCTGTTGTTTGATATCGACCATTTTAAAAAGGTCAACGACGAGCTCGGCCATGACGTCGGCGATATAGTACTCAGCACATTCGCCAACATCATCAATGACAATATTCGCCATACGGATATTTTCGGGCGCTGGGGCGGTGAAGAATTTATTCTCGTGTGTTCACAAATTCACGAAGAACGCCTGCGCGCCCTTTCCGATAAACTGCGGGAGACGGTTGAGCAGCACGCCTTTGATATAGGCGGAAAAACCATAAAAGTTACCGTCAGCATAGGCGCAACCACTGTTGCCGCTCAGGAGAACTTTGAAGCCGTGTTCAAGCGTGCCGATGTCGCGCTTTATAAAGCCAAACACTGCGGACGCAACCAGGTGCAGTTTGAGAAGGCGTAAATAAATACCGCAGCGTGGCCAGACAACTCGGTTATTTACTCCTTCGGCCTTCGGCGCAGCCATTGGTCGCGCTCAAACCAGAGCACGATGATCAGCGACAACGCGAAGGGAATCAGCAGATATAACAGGCGGAACACCAGCAGCGCGGCGATCAAATCCGCCGGGTCCAGTTCGGGCAAACCTATTAAAAAGCAAATTTCCAACACACCCAAACCACCCGGAGCATGAGACACCAGCGCCATTGAGAAGGATGCGAGGAAAATTCCGAGAACCAGCAAAAAACTCACATTGGCGGAGTCGGGCAAAGCGAAATAAATAATAGCGGCGGCGGCAATCAGTTCGAGGGGGCCGATAATCAACTGTCGCACCACGATACCGGGCTCGGGGTACTGCAATTTAAACCAGCGCAATTCCAATGCTTTAAAGCGCAACTGACTGCCCACTACATACAGACCCACCAGGGCCAACATTGCAACGCCGACACTGATAGATCCCCACAGCGGCATCTCTTCAAAAAATCGCCGCATCATCGCTGGATCCAATAGCAGCACCAGACCGCCGAGAAAAATCGCGCCTAAAGAAAAAGTAAATGAGCAGAAGGCGACGAGAATACCCACCTCAGCGGGCGTCAAGTCCTTGGAGCGGTACGCGCGATAACGTACCACCGCGCCAGAGAAAACCGACGCGCCTATATTGTGTCCCATCGCATAGGCTGTGAAAGATGCCGCAGTGATAAAGCTCCAGGGCAAACGCCTGCGCAAATGTAGCAGCGCGAGCCAGTCGTAACCTGCCAGCGCCACATAAGCGGCGAGCGTTGCCAGTACGGCAAACAACCAGTTGCGGTAAGGAATGGCATAAAGACTGTTGATAATGTCGTCGAGGGAGATATGGCGCAGCTGATCGAACAGCATCCATACCGAAAACGCAACTGCCGCTAGACCGACGATGGGCCAAATATAATCTTTGGTCGATCTCTTCATGCCATTCCCAAACGTATCATTGCCTTGACCTTATAACTCTCCGACTTCCGGACCGGGGCAAAGTTACCCTATCCATACTGTCAGGCAAAGCCTATTTGGCAAACATAACCAAGCGGTCTATGGATGAGTGGCAGGCAGATCGCTTGAGATCGGCGCTCTCAAACGCGGATGAGGGTGATGTAAAGCAACAGAGAACGGAGGGGATTCGCCATAAAGTCCGAATACTTATATGAGTCTTCGAAAAGGATTTTGTGAGCTGCATATAAAAAAGGTCGCGGAGTTTTAATTCCGCGACCTTTTTTATTTCGGTGATATACCCGATTCGTCAAAATGGGAGAAGTCTTTACTTCGCTGCGTCCCACACTCGACCGGATGCGGTGCCATCTTTTGGTGGATTAAATACTTCCACCGCCATTACCTGATAAGTGGGGTCGTCGCTGGCGTTGGTATTATTCATATCCGGCAGAATCCAACCGGTATCCGCCCAGGCTTTTACGTGATCGGCAAAAATAATTTTGTGATCCTTACCAAGTGGCAGCTGCTCTTTGGGCTTACTCCAATATTGATAGAAAGTGGACGGGCCGTTGATGGAAGGCTTCACCTCCCTTACAGAACGATAGGTGGAATATTCGATGCCATCGCTCACAAAGGTTTTGCCGTAAATGCCATCTTTGCTCGGGTCATAGGTCCAGCGCTGCAAAATATAATATTCCACCAGATGCGCGGGGTCCGATGTGGGCATGGTTTTATCGTAGCCCCAGCCGTACAGAGTAATGTAGCTCGCGCCGCTGTCTTCATTAAAGCGATAACCGATCACGCGATTTTTATCGCCGTAGTGCCAGCCAGGGCCACCGACATAGTTATAGCCACCACCCTGCCAGCTCACGCTGAAGTCGCCATTTGGAGTCATGGTCAATGAAGCCGCGCCGCCATCCTTCCAGTGCGTAAAGAAAAATTTGCCAATATGGCCGGTGGCGTGATTTTGGGTAATGACGGTAGGTTCGGTAAATTTCTGCGTATAGGCTTTAAATTTCGCCAGATTCCCTGCCTCCGATTTCTCCGCGCCCTGCACCGGAGCGCAGCTCACCAAACCGCTGATGGCGAGCAAAATGATCGGTTTAAAATAGTGTTTCATGCTTGTTTCTCTCGGTTTATATCTATTTAGAAAACTTTTTGCAACAGGAAATCTAGCGACCTTATGGTCGTAGTGATCTTGTAATTGCAAGTATAGACTGAGTTAGAAGTGAGACATAAAACATTGCAAGCAGCGAAGCTTACAACTGCAAGATTAGAATTTACATCCAGCGCCTAACTAACCAAATTATTTATCTAATATTTAGGCGTAATTATAGAGTCACTGTTTTGTAGCGGTAACCTTGAAGTCGGCAAAGCAAGGAGCTGATGGACTATTAATGTTTCCTTGTCCGCCTACATAACGACGAATACCAACCATTTTACCTTCCTCAACCTTCTCCAACTTAAACCAAGAAGTGGCGCCGGGAGTAGAAAAAGTCGCACTGGAATGTCCCTCGATGATCACTACATTGTCCTTTTCATTCCAATGACCGCTGAGCTTCTTGAAATTAGTTTCGCCTTGAACCGAAACCGTAACCACACCATCTTTAGACGTGCTAATCAAAAATATATAGACCTGCTTAGATCCTGGATCTGCCTGTTTACAATCATGCTCATCTGTTCCCTCTGACAACACATTCCATGCGCCTGCAATATCATTTGCAAATGTTTGGGAAGCGATAAAAATCAATCCACTTGCGATCACAGAAGTAAAGACACTTTTCATCTTGTCAACTCCATTTTCTCCAAAAAATTCTTCTTCAATTATTTCAACCACTACTCCAACTGCGCCTGACACTTAAGCCCCGCTGGTATCGTATTGTTCGGGTTGGCGATTTCCAGTCTTACACCGAAAGTCCCACTGGCGGCGTTGCCGACGGTGTCGACGAGAACAACTTTGGCGGTTTTAGGTTCGGCAGGAAAAGCTTCCATGAGGATTTTGGCGGTCATGCCGGGTTTGATTTTGCCGAATAGTTCGATAGGGAAAATAGCTTCCACATTTAACGGATCGAGTTGGGCGATGCGCACAATGGCCTGCTCCTCGACAAATTCGCCAGGATTTTTCATACGCTCAAGCACGTAGCCGTCAAACGGGGCGCGGATGCTTTTCTGCGCGAGGCGCGCTTCCATGCCGGTGAGTTCGTAGTGGCGGATTTTTTTCAGATCCTCCGCCTGCCGCAGCCGCACCAGGGCGAGTTTTTCATCGCGCAGAAATTCGTCGCGCACGTCTTCGGAAATATTTTTCTGGTTGAACAGGGATTCAATACGCTGCTTGCGCTTGCCGTCGTATTCGCGATTGATTTTGCCCTCGTCCACTTCGGATTCGATGGCGGCGCGCGCGCGGGCGAGTTCAACAGCGGCTTTTTCCACGCTGGACTCAAGAGTCGCCACTACCTGGCCTTTGCTGACGCGATCACTTTTGTTCACCAACACTTCCTCGATCACCCCCATCACAGGGCTACTCAATTCAGTGATGCGGTGCGGTGTAATCACGCAGTCGGCGGCGGGCAGATTGGCTGCAAAGACGGTGTGAGAAAAAAACGCGGCGCAGGCCGCCCAGATGCCAAATTGGCAATGCGAAAAAGCGCGAATTGTCATAACGAACAGTTATATCCGTAACAGCAGACGGTAAAAATCCGCGTGCATGGTCAGTGGTATTTTTTATGAGAATAGCGGCTTCTTGCGGTTTTGCCAGACGCCACCATGAGGGATCGCAAGTCAAAAGGCGTTAGATTTCAAAACGCTGCAGTAATAAATGGCGCAATTGCCGCAGCCAGCGCAGGCCCAACGGTTCGTCGCTGTGGATAAATAACACCCGTGCGCGCCCTGCCGCAGGTGGCTGATCCTGCACCTCCAGGCGCATTTCGACCTGAAAATAGGGTTCGAGGGCGCGGGTGCCGCTGTTGTCCGAAATATCCACGCTGATGGCACCGCCGCGGCGGGAGCCGAAATAGACATCCGGCAATTGCGCCACCGCCTGTGGCACCGGTTGCAGATCCACAGCGGTGAATTCGCGCCCAGGATCGGTGGCCAGGCGCACCCTGGCCTGCTGCACATCGCGCAGCACGCCGTCTCCCAATCGCTCCGGCACCAGGGCGACCAGGCGATGTGCGTCCTTGGCGAGGACATGGCCGAGCAGATCGCCCTTGGCGAAATAGCGGCCAAGCTGATTATCCGGCGCGGGAATTTCCACCCGGCCCGCCACCGCGCTCGTCACCGTGAGATTGGCCAGACTTTCGCGCAGGTCATTTTCTTCCTGACGCAGGCGCTGCAATTGATCGCGATAAAAACCCGCCTGATCCGGCGCGGTGGTGAGGTAGCGGCTGAGCAGAATTTCCATCTCGGCGATTTGCGCCAGCACTGCGTCCAACTGCGCCGGCAGTGCAGAATTCTGCAGCACCAACAACGGCTGCCCCGCCGTCACCTGTTCGCCGTTGCGCACCAGAATCTCCTGTAAAAATCCCTCCGCGCCGGCTTTGATCTGGTGTCCGCCGTCCACCCGCAACAGCGCCTCCGCTTGTGTTGCATGCCGCACCGGCGCCACAAATAAACCGGCATAGAGCGCCGCCAGCAATGCGCCGTAAGCGAGAAAAAAACGCGGGCGCCGGCCGTGGGTTTTGGCCACTTCGTACAATTTGGCAAGGCCTTTGCCAAACGGCATAAATATTTGTAGCACCGCCGCCCACAGCGCCAGCAGCACGCCAATAAAAAAATAGTGGCCGGCGATATAGAGGGCGATGCTAAAACTCAAAATCAGGCGATAAATGCCGGACAAAATTCCGTACGACAATAGCCATTTTTTTTCGCCCTCCGCCATGGGTATGGGCTCCGGCTCCACGCCGAGCAAAATGTGTTGCCAGCGCTTGCTCAAATAAAGACTGGCGCGGCTGCCAAGATTGGGAATTTCCAGCCAGTCGCTCAATACGTAATAAGCGTCAAAACGCAGCAGCGGGTTGCCGTTGAACACAACTGAGGATACAGCGCCGATGATCATCACGTTCATGCACAGATCGCGCACCAGAATATTGTCGCTGGCAATCCAGATAAACAGCGCAATCGCCGCGCAGAATAATTCCGTCATCACGCCAGCAGCCGCCACCAGCATGCGCTGTTGCTTGATGGGAAACTGCGTGCTCGCCGACGCATCCACATAGGGCACCGGCATAAACACCAAAAACATCAGGCCGACCTCGTACACCTGACCACCCCACTTTTTGGTGGTGAGGCCGTGGGAGAGTTCGTGCACGGCTTTAAGCAGCGGATATACCAGGATCAGCAGCAGCAAATTCACCGGATCAAGAAAACGCGTACTCCAAAACGCTTTTAATTGCGGGAGGTGATCCACCAGTGCGATCAACGCGGCCAAGATGGTGAGCAGCCACACCAGCAGCGCCGGCGCCGTCCAGATCAAACGGGTTTTGCGATACAACCAGTCGAGCTGCCGGTCCGGATTGAACAGCGGCAATTTCAGCATCCAGGGACGCTGCCAGCGCATTTTCCCCAGCAGACGATTTTTCTGGCGCTGACGTTCGATATCCTCGCCGTAGTCGTAATTAAAATCGCCTTGCAATAATCCGGCTTCGAGCAATTGCGCCAGAATTTTCAGCGCTTGCGCGCGCTCCTGCACAATGGTTTGCAGCGTCGGCTGCGCGGCGAGAATCTCATCCAGGCGGCGTTTGCCGTCCAGGCTCTGCAACAGCTGCTGAATTTCCGGCGTGGTTTTATAAAATTGGTTGCGCACCGGATCGTGAATAATGACCCACAGCTGACCGCGATGCAGTTGCTGGCTGAATTCCACATGGCTTGCCAAGCGCAGATGACTCGTCTGCAGGGCCTGCCAGAGTTTTTCGTCGAGAGGATTTTGGAGCGACGGCTGCATAATCAAAGCCGCCAGAATTTCAGCGCGAGCCAATCCAACAGCGGATGCGCAATCAACCAGGCGTAGGGTTTTCTGCCCACGTCAATTTTGGCGTAGCCGCTCATGCCTGGGCGCAGACTGGCCAACTCCGGATTATTGATTTGCGCTTCCACACGATAGACGATGTCCTGCTCCTGCTCGCTGTAAACCGATGCCACCGAAATAACGCTGAACGGCAATGCGCGATGCGGCAATGAAGACAGCAGCACTTCGCCGCTCTGCCCCTGTTCAACATGACGAATGGATTTTTGCGGCACCTGGATAATCAATTTAAACGCGTCCAGCGGCGCAATTTCATATAACACCTGCCCGCGCTGCACCGGCGAGCCGATCGCGCGACTCAAATCGCCTTTGATAATCACACCGTCGATAGGCGCGGTGATGCGCACGCGCTGCAAACGTTCGCGATATAAATTCAACTGCGCATCGGCCTGGGCGATTTTCGCTTTGGCGATGCGCATTTCCACCGGATTTAATGCCGTGAGTTCGCGGTTGTACTGGCGTTCGTATTCCTGCTTTTCGCCGAGCCAGCGCTGAATTTCCAGCTGAATCGTTTTATCGTCCAACTGCGCGAGCACTTGCCCCTGGCGGATAATTTCGCCGGCTTTGACGCTGGCCTCCTGCAGATAGCCCTCCTCCGGCGCCACTATGGCGCGCTGGATTTTTCCCTCCAGGCTGGCGTGGGCGGTGACCCGGTGCTGGCCGGGCAGACATAAAAACAGCAACACCAGCGCGGCTATGCCCACACCCCAAAGCCATTTGCGCCGCTGGGACGCCTGCTGAAAGTGCGCCTGTAGCGCCGCGCGCCGGCGCCAGATGATCCCCTCGCGCAGCCGGTTCTGGCTGTCATACAAAGGCGCTATCAGGCGGGTTATCTGCCGGCACTGGGCTTTGGTCGCGCTACTGGGAACGTGCTCCGGCACATGCAAAATCACGCAGAACCCCTGCTCGCCCAAGCGCAGGGGCAATACCTGCAGCGCCGGTTTGCGCGTGACGAGCCAGCGCGCATATTCACTTTGCTCGGGCAGGGTTTCGTTATTGCCGAGGCGCTCCAGGTCCGCCTCCAGCAGGGCGAACATATCGCTGCGGCGGTCGAAGGTGGGGGCGTGAGAGACACCGGTCACCCGCAGACGGCCGCGCTGGCGCAGGCAGATCAGCACCCGGTTGAAGCCGAACTGATCCACGAGTGCAGTGGCAAACGATGATGCGTTATCCGGTAGATTGTCGAAGCGGCTGCCCTGCTCCAGCACCTGCAGGATGCGCTCCGGGCCGCGCTGGGTTTCCCGGCCGGTGTCGCTGAGCAGCTCTAGCCACGCCTGGGACCAGCGCAATAACAATTCCGTGGTGGCGCGCTGATCCGGCCGCAAGGGCAGTTCAACCGCCACAGTGCCGACCCGCAATTTGCCGTTGCTGAGCGGCATGGCGAGCCGCGTGAGGCCGGCAGGCGTTACCTCATAGCGCACGTCTTCGACCTTGGCGCCCGCAGCGCAAAATATGCGCAGGGATTCCACATCGGCGTCCTTGGGCCAGCAAGTCAACAGGCTGCCGTCGCGCCGCACCACCACGGACTGCACCACTCCCGGCAACAATTGGCACAGCAGCGCAAGCCAGCGTTCGATCACGACCTGCTCCGGTAAGGCTGGGGGAAAAGAGGCATCTTGGAATAAAAACGTCGCGGTTATAGGTTTATGAAAGATAGACCCGGAACACCTCACATTCAAAAAGAGTCTTGACGCTACGGGAGTGCCTGGATAGCGTGCCCTGGTCCCGCTCAAGGCGCGCATTTGCCGCAGCTGTGGCCCCAACCCCTATCTCACAATATTCAGGAGTTGTTATGAAACGCTTATTACCCTGTCTGACCCTGCTTGTCGCCTTGACAGGTTGCTCCAAGTCCAACGAACTGCACGACACCATGGAGGGGATGAAAGAGCCCTTTAAAGTCATGCGCGAATCTGACGATGCCGCCGCCGTGAAAGCGGAGTTGACCAAGTTCGTTCAGTTGGTAAACGTGGCGAAAATTCAAAAAGTAAAAGCGGAAGATCAGGGCACGTTTGACGAGGGGATGAAAAAACTCGTGGAATTAACCAGCAAGGCCGAAGCGGCGCTCAATGCCGGCAATCTGGAAGAAGCCAAAACTCTGATGAGCCAGATGGGCGATGTGCGCAAGGAATACCACGATAAATTGGGTGTGAAAAAGAAATAAAAAAGGGGCGTTGCGCCCCTTAAGTCTCCCTCTGCTGCATCACTTCCCCTAAAGCTAAGGAGTTGCCACCGAATTGACGATGGCGTTCACCTCTGTGACCGTACCGGTTGCCGGATCCAGATCAAACACATGCCAGTAAATCCCTTCCCCCTGCGGCACCTGAAATACCCGCACATCCTGGCCACCGCGATACAACTGCACCACCGCGCCGGAGTTGGCCAGGCCGCTGTAACCACCGCTGAAGTTGTGTATGTAATAGCGATACAACCCGCTTCCCCAGCTCTGGATCGTGATGGTTTCCGGGCCAAAGCCGCTGGTGTCGTCCACATCGAGCACGGCGCTGCCGACGTTACTTCGGCTGTAATAAAGATGGAATCCCGGGCCCATTAAATGGGAATCGAGATCCGACGGGCTCGCGCCCCAGCTCAATACCACCCGCGCCACTTCGGTCTCCATATTGAGTTCCCGCGACAGGCTCACCTGCACCGCCAGCGCTTCCGTCGCAGTGATGGTCACCTCTCTCGACCACTCCAGATAACCCTCCGCCGTCACCACCATGCGGTACACGCCGCTGGCGAGGGGGAATTCGAAATTACTGCTGGAGGCCAGATCCGCCACTAGGGTATCGCCCTGAAAAAACCGCACCTGCGCGCCATGGATGGGGGCAGTATTGGTGGCGTTGACGATGGTGCCGGTAATCCGGTTGCCACTGCCGTTCGCGCCGTCCAGCAGCAGCGAGGTGATCTCCAGACGCTCGCCATTGGCCATAACGCCGCTGTAGCGGATGGCAAAATCACCGTAGATTTCCAGGCTGTAATCCACCGCTTGCCCCGCCACGTGTTCCAGATAAATCCTGTGGGTGCCGCCCGCCGCGCCGGATATCCAGGCCATATTTTCGAAATAGCTGAACCGCTCGCCGCTCAAGCTGCCGGTCTGCACCAGGGGTGCCATACCCTGACAGGGGGGCGGTTCGTTGCCGGCGATCAGATTGCCGCAGGGGTCTTCCACCACCAGCCGCACCAGCCCCTCCTCCTCCCAGCGCAGCAGCAGGCGCGGCGTGCCGTGCTCGCCGGGAAGATTCTCGACATCGCCAGTGTTGATGAGTCGAACCACGGGAACGCTGGACAGTAGATTGCGCTCCTCCAACCGGTCCACGATCAATCCCAGGCGGCGCAATGTCAGCGCCTCGCCGTACACCTCGCCCTGCAGATGTAGAAAGAACGTCTCGCCGGGTTCGGGAGTGTTGTCCTCGAGCAGGCGAACGCGAACCCACTTGTGGGTTTGCCCTGGGTGAAAAGTCAAAGTGCCGCGCTGGGCGACGTAGTCTTCACCGGCGACGGCGCTGTCGTCCGCCGTGAAGTAGCTCAGGTGGATCAGGTCTTGCGCCGGCTCAGCCAAGCTCACCGTAAAACTCAGCTCCGCAGCCTCCTCCGCCACTCCGGTGGAAGTCACCGTCACAGGTGCCGAGAGCGGCCGGATCACCACGGTCACCTGGGCGGAATTCACTTCGCCAATGGCATTGATGGCGGCGAGCCGGAATACTGCCGTGGTAGGTGTGGCCACCTCCGGCAGCAGCACCTGGGTACTCAATTGGTTGGGGTTGGCGATGACCGCCGGCGGTCCGGAAAACTGCCACCAGCGCACTTGCACTATGGGATGTGCATTGTCGGAGCTGGCCTGACCACGCAACCTCACCAGGAGATTAGCGTCGCTGTGCTGTTTGCTGCCGGCGCTGACCGACACTGAGTTGCTATAAACGGCGGTTATGCCGTCCAACGCATCCCAATCAAAGTAGGGCAAGTCCTCCTGAGGGATGGGTTTGCCCTGACCCGAACCGGTGGACGGGGTTAACAGAGCAGGATCAACGGAAGAGGATTTCTGCGGGGAACATCCACTAAGACAGGCCGCTAAGCCGAGAACAATCATCCAATATTTCATACATCATCCACATGCGCCCGAGTCCCGGCGCTGATGCGCCGCGGGCTAAACAAGATCAGCGGCGAAATCTTAACCACATTGGCGCATAGATCAACGCGATATGGCGCGTATTATGACTCTCATCACAAGCAATCTCTGCCAGAAACGCTGACGGCTTTGAGCGTTCGTCAGTGCCGCGCTCTATTCCGCGCTGTCCACCTGAACTGGCAAACGTGACTTTCGCACAGCCGGCCTGCGTAGCCGCTGCTATGCTCGGTCACGTCGACAAAGAAGCGGTAAATAGTCAGCCATGCGTGTTCAGCGTCTTGCCCTCGGTATTGCCCTCACCTCCCTCTATGCCTGCAGCGGTGGCGGAGATAAAACTCCTCCACCCGCCGCCAATACGCCGCCGCACCTGACCAGCGCCGATCAGGTGACGGTCAATGAAAATCAGCGCGGTGTTTTTTTCTCTTTAAAGGCTGCAGACGCTGATGGCGATGCGCTGACATTCGCCATAGCAGGCGCGGACGCGGCGCAATTCAGGGTGGACGGCAACACAGGCGCGCTGCAATTCCGCCAGCCGCCCAATTTTGAAATCCCCGCAGACAGCGATGGCGACAATGTTTACGAACTCACCGCAGTGGCAACCGACGCCCGCGGCGCGCAAACCACTCAGGTGCTGACCCTAGCGGTGGCAAATGTCGAGTTCGCCTATGAATTTCTCTCTCCGCTGCCCGATACCATAGTGGAGCTGGAGCGCTATTCGCGCCTGCCCATTGCAGTGTGGATGGAGTACGACTACCCCGAGAAAATCGAAATCAAATGCGACGGGGAGATTCTGAATCCCGCCTCGGATTCGCGCATGACCTGGACTGGCTCCATAGCGCTGGGTAACGGTCGGGTAACAGTGGACTGCGTTTTCTGGCGCGGTGCGGAGGTGCTGGCGCAGAGATCGATCCCGGTACGGCATCAACATGTGATCAGCGATGACCGCCATCTGGTGTACGACCCAGTCAATGACCAATTCATTATTCCCCACCCGCTGCGCCTGGAAACCCTGTTGATCGATGCCGCAACGGGTACTTCAACCAAGCGCTACCCGTGGATTGGCGCGGTGCCGGAGATCCAACAGGTGGTGGCGGACGCCATTAATGGCGGCGCGCTCTATACCCTGGGCAACACAGTCGAACGCCTATCAGGCAGCGGCGATAGCGTCGTACCGGTCACCGCTTTCACCAGCGATATCGCGGCCCAACCGCAGAGCACCATCAGTTACGACGCCGCGCGCAATCTCTTGTATGCCAGCGGTCTCGATCATACCTACGCCGCCATTGACCTCGATGACGGAACGGTGAGCGAACGAAGCTACAGCGGCGAGCTTGCCACTCCGCCCGGCAACTGGGTGCAGTCCACCCTGGCGGGCAATCGCCTGATCCTCGCCTCGGGCGCCGGCACAGGTGTGACCGTGGTATCTGCGGATGACGCGACGGTCACCGCAACTTATCCCTTCACAGGCGACGACCAACGCTGGGGTGGTATTGCCTATTCCGCCGAGCGCGACAGTCTGTTTATTCGCACCAATCCGCTGCTGCGCCTGGACCTGCAAACCGGCAGCTACACATCGCTGAATATTTCCGCACCGCAGCTCGCGCCCTCAGCCACGCTGGCGCTGGATAGCAGCCGCGACCGCTTGGCGACCATCAGCGGCGGACGTCTTTTGGCCTTGGAGCCGAACACGGGCGCGCATTCGGTGTTATTTGATTCGGCCGTCGGCCCAGGTGCGCTGAGCGGCGGCTTGGCCGGCATCTGGGTAGCGGCGGACAGCACTCAAGCATTGGCTCTGGACCGCGAACCCGGTCGTTATTTTGCAATCGATTTACGCACCGGCAATAAAACGCTGCATACCTATCAATTGGCAGGCCGCAACGGTTCCACGAATTTATGGGCGCAGGATTTTTCAGTGGCAAAAGCCAAATTCAACAGCGATGGCCGCTTCGCCGCAGTGCTGCTGCAGCATCGCGATATCCATTCCGACGAGCAGCATCTCGAATTAGTGCCACTGGAAAAAAATGGCACTGGCAAACGGCTCGCTGTTTCCGCCGTGGTGGACTTCAGCTTTTCCCGCACCGTCGAACACTTAACCGTGCTGCAGCGAGGCGAAAATAATCAATACACGATATCCAGTTTTGCGCTGCCTAACGGAGATTTATCAGAGACTAAAAACTTACCGACGAATTCGAGTTTTACGCCCCATGCTTTGCAAAAAATTGGTGATAATTTTTACCTGCTTGGCCGCACCCTGGAAAATTCCACCTTGGCGCTGCAATTAATGGTAATGGATGCCAATCAACAATTTACTGCACTCGCCACTTATGCCGATTTTGGCGCTGAAAAAAACGGAGGCTTTGGTCTGAGCGCGATTTTTGATAATTCTGTTTTGGCGCTCGAATTTCCAGAACAGTCGCCGGAATTTTGGGATTTAGCGGAACAGCGCGCATATCAGATGGATTTCACGTCATTTCAAGGCAGCGACCAGCCCAAAGATTTTTATACGATTGATGATTATCGCGAGCTGTATTTTTTCCGTACCGGCGCTGGATTCCATCTCTGTTGGCGATCCAATTGCGCCATCCAAACCAACTGATTCCCCAACCCGATTTTTCTCTCCTCCTGCGGATCTGCTTTACTTAACAGCAGGTCCGTTTTCCGTAGCTGAAATAACAGAAGCGGCCTGATGCTCGCATTATTTTTATAACATTGATTTTCAGGCTGACGTTATGAAACTCGCATCACAGGCTTCAAGTAAAAAAAGCGTGCTTGCCCCGCTGAGCGCAACGCTGCAGGAAATCGCGCAGAATGAGGATGAATATCCCGCCGAGCGGTTATTGCAATCCCTGCTAAACGCAGCGCGCGAGCGTTTATCCATGGATGTGGCTTTTATTTCGGAATTCACTGACGGTCAGAGGATGTTCCGTTACGTCAGCTCTAAACCCAATCTAAAACTGGTCAAAGCCGGTGAAGGCGGCCCGCTTTCCGATAGTTATTGTTTGCGCGTGGTGCAGGGGCGCTTGCCGGAATTGATCCAGGACGCCCAACAAAACGCGGAAGCCATGACGCTGAGCGTGACCCGCGAAGTTCCTGTAGGAGCCCATGTCAGCGTGCCCATCCGGCTGACGGACGGCACTGTATATGGCACCTTTTGCGCTTTTAGCCGCAATAAAAATGACAAACTTGATGCACGCGACCTGGCATTTTTGCGCGTGTTGGCGGATATATCCACTGTGTATCTGGAATATCACCTGCAACTGCACGCATCGGATCACCAGCAGCGCAATATGCTGCAAAATATTGTGGATCGCCATCTAGTGCACACGTTATTTCAGCCTATCGTCCGCCTGCGCGACGGCCGCGCGGTAGGTTACGAGGCGTTAACACGAACTCTCACCGCGAAGGTGTCGCCCGACAAATTGTTTAAAATGGCCATCGATTACGGCCTGAATGACGCGCTGAGCGAGATGGCAATCAACACCGCTTTTGAATTCAGCAGTCTGCTGCCGGATGATGCCTATATCAGCATCAATGCGGGGCCGGATGAAGTGCTCAACGGTTTGGTCGAAAAATTATTTCGTCGGGAAAAAAATCCCTCGCGCTACGTGTTGGAAATCACCGAACACGCAATGGTCAGTGATTATCAGGAATTAATGGCGAGCGTGAACCAATTGCGCCGCCTGGGTGTGCGCATCGCTGTGGACGACGCTGGCGCGGGTTACGCGAGTTTTCGCCACATCCTGTGTTTAAAGCCGGACATTATCAAACTGGATATCAGCTTGGTGCGCGATATTCACCAGGACAAAGACAAACAGGATTTGGTCGCGGCGCTGATGGAATTTTCCCGCCGCCGGCGCACCGCGCTGGTGGCCGAAGGACTGGAAACGTTCGATGAACTCAACCAATTGCTGAAATTGGGTGTGGAATATGTGCAGGGGTATTTACTGTCGCATCCCTGCGACGCCGTCGAATTGGCGAACAAATCCTTTCAACAATACGCCCGCAGCAACGCCCAACATGCCAGCAGCGATGCCGGTCAGGAACGCACCGGTACTTCCTGATCCTCTTCCAATGGCAATTCGTCCGGCAGAAAACCGCCGGATTGATGATGCCAGAGCGCGGCGTAGCGGCCGTTTAGCGCCAACAATTGCGCATGAGTGCCCTGCTCGACGACACGGCCGCGGTCGAGCACAATCAGCCGATCCATGCGCGCGATGGTGGACAGGCGGTGGGCGATGGCGATAACGGTTTTGCCTTCCATCAAATTTAATAATTGTTCCTGAATCGCCACTTCCACCTCGCTGTCCAGAGCGGAGGTGGCTTCATCCAGAATCAGAATTGGCGCGTTTTTCAGAATCACTCGGGCAATAGCGATGCGCTGACGCTGACCACCGGATAATTTAACTCCGCGCTCACCTACGTGGGCCTCGTAACCTTTGCGTCCGTGCCAATCCACCAGCCCGACAATAAATTCGTGTGCATGGGCTTGGCGCGCAGCAGCTTCTACCTCCGCATCAGTCGCTTCGGGGCGGCCGTAGCGAATATTGTCGGCAATGGAACGGTGCAGTAGCGAAGTGTCTTGAGTCACCACGCCAATGGCGCCGCGCAGACTTTCCTGAGTCACTTGCCGCAAATCCTGGCCGTCGATGGTGATAGCCCCTCCGTTCACTTCATAGAACCGCAGCAACAAGTTAATTAAAGTGGATTTGCCCGCGCCGGAGCGGCCGACTATGCCCACCCGCTCCCCCGGCCGCACGCGTAAGTCCAATTGTTCCAGCACCTGGCGTCCACTGGCGTAGGCAAAATCCACACGATCAAAACGAATGTCTCCGCGAGTCACTTGCAGAGGCTTGGCATCAGTAGAGTCCACCAACGTGTGCGGCACGGCGATGCTCTGCATGCCCTCCTGCACGGTGCCGACATTTTCGAAAATGCCGGCAATTTCAAAAGACACCCAACCGGACATATTGGCGATCTGCCACGCCAGCGGAATGGCGGTGGCAACTAGGGCGGCGCTCACTACCCCTTGCGCCCACAAGGTAATGCCAATCCCTGCCGTTCCGGCAATCAAGAGTGCGTTCATGGCGTTGAGGGTAAACAGGTAATAACTCATCACCCGCATATGCGCCGCTATAGCCTCTTGATGATGATCCACTGCCTCGCGTACGTGGGCGTCCTCATCCACCGCGCGGGCAAAGAGTTTTACGGTCAAAATGTTGGTGTAACTGTCGACTACACGCGCCATTAATATGGAGCGCTGCTCCGATGCCGTCTTGGAAAGCACCAGCAGGCGCGGCACAAAGAAACGTACAAAAAAAACATAACAGGCCATCCAAATGGCCGTCGGCAATGCCAAACGCCAATCGCCCCAGAACATCAGCAACAGCGAACTGATACCGTAGGTGGTGATAAACAAGACGGCACGAATGCTTGACATCACGCTTTCGCGTACGGCATTTGCCGTTTGCATAACGCGATTGGCGATACGTCCTGCAAAATCGTTTTGAAAAAATGGCCAACTCTGACGGACCACATGCCAGTGCGATTGCCAGCGCACGAGATTAGTGGTGCCTGCCAATAAAACATTGTTGCGCACTGCCACATCCATCATCTGCAACAGAGGTCGCACCAATACAATCGCCACCGCAATTAGCGTTAGGATAGGCCAGCGCTCCCGCAGCGCGGCCACTGGGTCAGGCGCCTGCACCAAGGAAACGATTTGACCGAGCATAATCGGCACTACCATATCCATCAGCGCCACAGACAGTACCGTAACCACCATAACGCCATACCAAAAGGCAGTCTGGCGTACGTAGTGCCAATAAAAAGCCAGAAGACGGGGAGGAGGCGCGCCGGTGCCGACCGAGGCGGTAGCACGGATACGGCTCTCTAGAAAATCCATCATGGAAATTATGCCCAGCAGAAAGCAGTGAAGTATCGCGGCTGCGTCCTCGCGCCGTCAACCGCACAGCACTCTAATCAATGGCGAAAATCGGCGCAGAAAAAAATCACAAAAAATTGTAAAAACTACAAAGAAAAATATCGTTAATTTACTGATTTTTTTATAAATTTTATTGAACCGCGAGCTGTCGAGGCAGTCCTAATAAGCACATCCTGGCGATAAATAAAAAGTCGTCCAGGGTTTTCAACTCAAATGAGGATTGCAACATGAATAAAGATCAAGTGAAAGGCGCAGCGAAAGATGCCGTCGGCAAAACTCAACGCAAAATCGGTGAAGCTACCGGCAGTACA
Organism: Sphingobacterium griseoflavum; assembly: GCA_052039425.1. Classification (GTDB taxonomy): domain Bacteria; phylum Pseudomonadota; class Gammaproteobacteria; order Pseudomonadales; family Cellvibrionaceae; genus UBA5868. The sequence goes on from JBQGED010000089.1 coordinate 22,963, forward strand.
GAACATCAATTGAAAGGCGCGGGCAAACAAGTCGAAGGCAAAACCCAAAAAGCCTACGGCGATGCCAAAGAAGCGGTTCGCGACGCTGATCGCCGCCGTTAATTACCGCCCATGAACCGGGCTCAAAAGAGCCCGGTTTTGTTTTACTTCAAAACCAACTATTAAAACCAAAATATTCCTCACCTCGCGAGCTGATTATCTTGTCATAAAAAAATTATTTGCCAATCGGTCGCTCTACGATTACTCTCCGAAACCTGCTTCCGCAGAATTTTCTTAGTCAACGATTTTTCCTGTATTTATGACTTACCATCTGACAGCAATGAAACCGTGGGTCGCCGTGCGCCGTTCGCGCCGTCGCTACTGTTCGCTGTCTGCCGTTTAAATTTGTCCGGACCGCGAGCTGATCGCGGTCCAGCCTGAAATTTCCCTCCTTTCATTTGTCCGCGCTCAGTTCTCCACACTTATGGAGAATAGTGTCATGCGCCTGTTCAAGCGCCTCTGTGAATGGCTGTTGCGCAATAGTAAGCACACTGACTTAGTCGATAAAGCAACCCATAATCCCGATTGCGCGCGCGATATCGGCGTGCGCATCAGCCGCGTCCGCCTGCCCTCCGGCGCAGAAATCGTGGTGGTGGAACATCTGCGCGAGCCGGAGCAGGAAGAACAATAAATCCATCAGGATTTGAGGACTTACCGAGGCTTTTATCCGCTGTAAAACCGGCCCATAATCCAGCCCCTCTGAGCTGGCGATGTCTGCGTGCAGCTCTCGCGGATTTTCAGCAACCAACCTAAGGGGGTTTTATGGAATACCGATTATTGGGCCGCTCCGGATTGAAGGTGCCCGCGCTCAGCCTGGGAACCGGGACCTTTGGCGGTACCACCGATTTTTTTAAAGACTGGGGCAATGCTGGCGTCGCCGAAGCAACTCGCATGGTCGATCTCTGCCTGGAGGCGGGGGTGAATTTTTTTGATACCGCCAATATCTACGACGCCGGCAAGTCGGAAGAAATTCTTGGCGCGGCGCTGAAGGGCCGGCGCGATCAGGCGCTGATCTCCACCAAAGCCACCTTTACCATGGGTCCCGGCCCGAATGACAAAGGCTCTTCCCGCTACCATTTGATCCGCGCCTGCGAAGCCAGCTTGAAACGCTTGGGCACCGATCATATCGTCCTGTATTTCATGCACGGCTTCGACGCCCTCACACCGGTTGAGGAAACCCTGCGCGCCCTAGACGATCTGATCACCAG
>JBQGED010000090.1:0-8083 GCA_052039425.1 Sphingobacterium griseoflavum
GCGATTACCAGCAGCGCGCCTTCCAGCAAATTCTTCTGCACGGTGGCGATGGTTTTGTCGATGAGTGTTGTGCGGTCGTACACCGCTTCCACGGTAATCCCAGGTGGTAAAGAGGCTTTTACCTGCTCCAATTTTTGCGCGAGATTGCGGGCGACGCTGCGGGAGTTTTCCCCCATCAACATCATCGCGGTACCCAATACAGTTTCGCGGCCATCGCGGGTTGCAGCCCCCGTGCGCAATTCTTTGCCGAGGGCGACTTCCGCCACATCTGCAATTCGAATCGGAATTCCGTTGGCAAGCGTAATCACCAACTGTTCGATATCGCGAAGTTCCACCAGCTGTCCCGGCGAACGCACCAATAGCTGCTGGCCATTACGCTCCACATAACCGGCCCCGCTATTGCTGTTGTTAGCGCGCAATGTCTCCAGGATTTGCTGCTGGGTAATGCCAAATTCCAGTAAACGTTTTGGATCTGGCATCACGTGGTATTGCCGCTCAAAGCCACCGATGGTGTTGATTTCCACCACCCCGGGCACCTGCGCCATTTGCGGTTTGATAATCCAGTCCTGCACCTCGCGCAGATCCATACTGTCGAAGGGCTGGCCATCGCTCCTACGCGCCCCAGACACAGTTTCCACCGCATAAGTGAAAATTTCGCCGAGCCCCGTAGCAATGGGACCCATGGTGGGTTCGAGGCCCTGCGGCAGCGCGCTACGCAGAGCCGCGATGCGCTCGCTGATTAAATAACGCGCGTGGTAAATGTCGGTGCCCTCGCGAAAAACCACGGTCACTTGAGAAAGGCCGTAGCGCGACAGCGAACGGGTGTATTCCAGATCAGGTAGTCCGTAAAGCGCGGTTTCCACCACAAAAGTAATTTGCTGTTCCGCCTCCAACGGCGAATACCCAGGCGCTTCGGTATTAATTTGTACCTGCACATTGGTGATATCCGGCACCGCATCAATCGTTAGGTGGCGAGAACTCCATACCCCGGCTCCCATCAGCAACAGGATCATGCTCAGCATCAGATAGCGCCGCTCTATGGCGACGCGCACGATTGTCTCGATCATCGCAGGTCCCTCAGTGTTCGTGCACGGCGCCGGCTTTTTCCAAGTCGGCTTTGATTAGATAGCTGTTATCGAGCACGTAAGTCTCGCCCAGTTGTAAACCGTCGAGGACTTCGGTAAACCGCCCATCGCTGCGTCCCAATACCAACGGCCGAGGCGCATAGGTAGCGCCATTACGAATAAAAACCACCGGTGATTCTTCGAATATTTGCAATGCACGATTGGCAACCACAAGAGGTGCAGTGCGGGCATCAACAACGATCTGCGCCTGCGCCAGATCACCGGCAATCAGTTGACGATCTGAATTATTCAAAGGCACTCGGGCAATAACAAAAGGAGTGGAATCGGCAGCTGGCAGCAAGGCTGCAATTTCTCCCTGCACGGAGATTTCACCTATACGGAGATAAACAATTTGGCCTACCGCTACAACCGTGCGGTTGCGAGGGAAAATTTTCAGCTCTGCCCACAATTGCCGGTCGTCTATCACTTCGAATAATGGGTTTTCGCCAATCGATTCACCGATATTGGCTGCGCGGCTTTGCACCCAGCCATCAAAGGGCGATTTAATGTCGTAAGGGCGTAAACTGTCGTTGGATTCAACGATCGCCAGCATTTGGTTTTTGGCAACCCGATCACCAGTATTGACGGCCACTTGTGCGACCACGCCGGGAAAACGCGCTTGAATACGCGCGTGCTTCTCCGCCGGAATAACCAAGCGACCAAAAACTTCGATCGAATGTGCCACCTCACCCGGCCCCGCCTGGGTAACCGTAATGCCGGCGGCAGCGGCCATATCCGCAGACAGTACAACCGCTTCCTGATGCTCAGAATCATGGTCGTGCTCGTGATTTTCAGAATGTTGATGCTGAGCAGAAAGACTGCCGCGGTCGTGGTCATCATGATCCTGGTCAGAATCCGCTAGCGCGAATAAGGGCAGCAGGCTCACGAAAAACAGTGGCAACCAAATGGGCTTATTGGTTCGGTTCATAGGTCAATCCTGAATCGGTTCAATAAAAGAAGAGGCAGCGAGAGGCTCGGCGGTGAGTTGTTCAATAAGAGCCTGCTGCAAAAGCGCGGTGGCAGCAGCATCGACCAAGGCCATTTTGGCCTCTAGAAATTCCTGCTGAACTCCGGCCCACTCGATATAGCTATATCGACCGCTGTCGTAGGCTTGTCGTGTTTGCTCAAGTGCGCGAGCCAGCGCCGGCAATACCCGCTCGCGCAATTGCGCTACCGCTTGCACGCCTTGCTGATGACTTTGCCAAGCGTCAAAGAGCGTGGCATGCAACAACCGCAGCGCCGCATCCCGGCGGTGATCCACCAGTTGCCGTTCCGCCTTGGCGGATTGAACAGCGCCACGATTGCGCCCAGCGGGGAACAAGGGAATTGAGAGTCCCACTACCAGAGCGGTGTCGTCTGTCCCGCCAAACTGACGGATGCCGGCACGCCATTGAACATCCGTTTTGGATCGAACCAGAGCCAAATTAAATTCGGCTTGACGCAAACGCGCCTCATCGGCAAAAACCTGAATCGCCGGCCCCGCCGCCGCTCGCTTGTACAAGCCATCAAACTCAGTCACTTTGGCGAAGCCAAAAAGGGTCCCTTCCACATCGACAAACTCCACCTCACGTCCGCCCCACAGGGCGGCCAGGGCAACCTTGCTGCTCGCCAATTGCGCAGCCACGGTCTGATGGCGCAGTTGCGCCTGCACCAGGGCGGCTTCCGCACGGAGAACCTCCGACTCCGCCATAGCACCGCGCTCAAACCTGCTGCGCAGCAAATGTTGAGAGGATTGAGCCAGCTCGGCGGCCTCGTCCACCACTTTAAGTTTTTCCTGCAGGGCCAAGACGGCGATAAACCGCTGGGTAACGCTACCCAGCAGATCCAGCGCAGCGGCTTGCCGTTCGGATTGGGATAAGGTCATGCGGGACTCAGCGACAGCAGTGCGCGCGCCGCGTTTATTGCCAAGTTCGATTACCGATGAAATAGCAAGAGTGATTTCCAGCTCATCCGAATGCCGGCCAATATTCTCGGCATCGAGATCCAGCTGATAACCGGCGCCTTGGTTCGCTGCACGTATTTCGCCGAGCAGCCCGTGCTGGCGCCATGCGAACACCTGCAGCTCGGGATTGCGGTCTAGAGTCCGGCGCATCGCCTCCGCAAGAGTCAGCCTCTTTGGCGCCGCATCCGCAAAAACAGCCTCTGGGAGCCCGAGCAAGATAAGGAATACCCACACAGGCCACGAGCGCCGGCCATGGGTCGAAGAAAAAAACATAACGATGATCCTGTCGTAATTAAATGAAACCGTGGAAAACGTGGAGCGACAGGTCAGCGAATGGGAGGGCGGTATATGGTGGCGATGTGGCCGGTGACGGTAGCAAATTGACGTGGGCAGAGCGCGCCGGAACGGGTATCCGGGAAGGATGTAGAAAATCGGCTCAGAAGCGCAATGTGGGACCCGTGACCGTGGCCGTGACACTGGCAGCAGTGGTCGCAATTGGTGGGATGGTCGGCCGCAGAATCTGGAGCAATATCGGCCGTCATATCCACGGCATGGGCATCATGAAGCACTTCATGATGACTATCCGCTGCTATGCGCCCGCCTATCCCCGATTTTGCCTCCACCGCAACGACTAAGCACTGCACCACCATCAGCACCAGCATGAACAGTGCTTTAGTCCGGGCTTTTGCTAAACAACTGGTCGATTGCATAGTGGGAAGATGAGTTTGTTTAACAGGAGACTAGCACATCCCTATGCGGCCGCATAAACCGGATTCGCGACTGCGTTGAATTGCGCGCACAAAAAAGCCCGCGAGCGCGGGCTTTTCGAAACCGGATGCAACAATGATTACAGCGGTTTTGCGCTGGTGAGGTCGTAACCAGCGCGCTGCGGGCTCTTGCCAGCGTTTTTCTTGTCGTAGTCGTGGTAATTGACCAACACTTTGGCGAAGCTCAGGCTGATGGACTCAACGGGATCGCTGTCGCCGCCAGCAGAGATGGAGTAGCTGCTAACCAGGCAGTCTTCCAGCTCATAGTCCATAAAAGTGGTGACTTTGTCTGCACCCGTTTGTACAAACTTGATCTTAACTTTTTTGCCGGTGGAGCCAGTTACAGATTCTTTGAACAGCGGAGTACTGGAAATATCAGCCAGCTTAGTGAAGGTAATTTCGCTCAGGCTCGGGCGAGTGGCTTCACGATTGGCCATATGACCTGATTCCATGGAGATTCCGCGACTAACACCGAAGTTGAGGGACAACACTTTGATGTGGTCCGCAAAACCGTCCGCAGTTACGTTGCCTTTGATTCCTTCGAATTCGATATAAATTGCCATATGTAATTGCTCCTTCGTATGGGATGGCGGGACACTGTTAATCAGTGCTGGCGGCCATATTATCCAGACGAACCAGGGGATTCAACCGACTTATGCCTGTCTTTTTGTGAGATTTTAGCCATAGACAATCAGGAATTTGCCGGTGACTAGAATAGACCTCACAACCATAAAACGCTTGTTCAACTTAGGACTCTTTGTTACTGCGATTCCGCTGATGCTGCCACAAGGAGTGATAATACCCTTCCACCGCCAATAATTCCGCATGCGTGCCCTGCTCCACGATCTGCCCTTGATGCAGCACGAGAATTCGATCCGCATTCATCACCGTCGACAGGCGGTGGGCGATGACCAAAACCGTGTGCCGCACAGCCAACTCATCCAATGCGGACGAAATCACCCTTTCCGCTTCCGTATCCAACGCGGAAGTCGCTTCATCAAAAAGCAAAACCGGGGGATTTTTTAATAATACCCGAGCGATAGCGATACGCTGCTTTTCGCCGCCGGATACCTTAAGTCCCCGCTCGCCAACGGTAGTTTGAAATTTTTTGGGCAAGTGGTCGATAAAGTCTTTTAAATGCGCGGCCTCCGCCGCTTTATACACCTGCTCCTCAGTCGCATTGGGATTGCCGTAAGCAATGTTGTAGAAAATCGTATCATTAAACAGCACTGTATCCTGCGGCACCACGCCGAATTGGCGGCGCAGTTCCTCTAAGGAAATATCACGGATATTTTCGCCATTCATATAGATCCCGCCACTGTTTGGATCATAAAAACGGAAAAGCAGCTTGGCGATGGTGGACTTGCCGGCACCGCTCGACCCGACAATTGCCACCTTTTGACCCGGCGCCACAGCAAAGCTGACATCGCGCAAAATGGGCCGGTCGGGATGATAGGAAAAAGACACATTGCGAAATTCAATCGCAACGCTGCGCTCCGCAGTGAGCGGAAACGGTTTGGCCTGAGAAGTCTGAACAATTTTTGGCTCGATGCGCAGCAGCTCAAACATCCGTTCGACATTGATCAGAGACTGACGAATTTCCCGGTAAACAAAACCGAGAAAATTCAGCGGAATAAACAACTGAATCATATAGGCGTTGATCATGACAAAATCGCCGAGGGTCATATTCCCCGCGACAACTCCATTTGCGGCCATAATCATCATCAGAGTGACTGACGCGGCTATAATCAACGCCTGGCCGGAATTGAGCGCGGCCAGCGACAAGCGGTTTTTCAGGCGGGATTTTTCCCAGTCGGCCAAATGCTGGTCGTATTCTTTCGCCTCGTAATGTTCATTGTTGAAATATTTGACCGTTTCATAATTCAGCAAGCTGTCCACAGCGCGGGTATTGGAGCGGTTATCCTGCTCGTTCGCCTCGCGCACAAACTTCGTCCGCCACTCAGTGATCACGACGGAAAAAACGATATAGATCAATATAGCGATGATTACGGTCAAGCAATACGCCAAGGAAAATTGCTTGAACAAAATGACCGCAACCAAAAAAAGCTCGAACAAAGTGGGAATGATATTGAATAGAAGGAAGCGTAATAAAAAGCTAATCCCCGATGTGCCCCGCTCTATATCCCGCGACAAACCGCCGGTTTTGCGCGATAAATGAAAATCCAAGTCCAGCGTATGCAGATGCTGAAAAACCTCGAGCCCTACTCTGCGCATAGCACGCTCGGTCACCCGTGCAAAAATGGCATCGCGCAGTTCACCGAGAAATACCGACGCAAAACGCAGAAGCCCATAAGCAAGCAACAGCACAACAGGCACCACTACCGCTGCTGTTTTGGCGAGATCGAGATCATCGACGATAAGCTTGAGCACCCAGGGCATGGCGACGCCAGCCACTTTCGCCGCGATCAGAAAAGCAAATGACAGAACCACCCTGCCCTTGAATTCTTTTAGGTAAGGAGCAAGAGACAACAGAACCCGCCAATTGGGTTTTACATCCGACTCAGAAAAGGAGTTGCTGGGGCGCACTAAGATATCCTTGAATTGGAAAGAGAGATTCGGGTGCACCTGCGGCGTCTCATAACAGACCACAGGCGATTGACAGAGAAGGTTAAGCGACGCGGGTTTTTAGTTCATGAATGGCATCGCGAATACTCGCGGCTTTTTCAAACTCCAGATTTTTTGCCGCAGCCAACATTTCTTTTTCCAGATTGGCAATCTGTGCCCAAATATCCTTGGCCGGATCGATTTTCTGCAGATAATCCGCCGGTTTTTCCGCCACCATACGTTTGCGCCCGACCTTCGCGCCGGGAACGCGAGCGCCCTCCATAATATCGGTGACGTTTTTGCGTATACCTTTCGGCGTAATTCCATTCGCGGTGTTGAACTCAATCTGCTTATTGCGACGGCGCTCGGTTTCATCCAGCGCACGTTGCATGGAACCGGTGACAGCATCCGCGTAGAGAATCGCTCGCCCATTCACGTTGCGCGCCGCGCGACCGATTGTCTGAATCAGTGAGCGGTCGGAACGCAAAAAGCCTTCTTTGTCCGCATCGAGAATCGCCACCAACGCTACTTCCGGCATATCCAAACCTTCGCGCAAAAGATTAATGCCCACCAACACGTCAAATTCACCCATGCGCAGATCGCGGATAATTTCCACCCGCTCCACCGTATCAATGTCGGAGTGTAGATAACGCACTTTTACGCCGTGTTCCTGCAGGTATTCAGTCAGATCTTCCGCCATGCGTTTGGTAAGCACAGTAATCAACACGCGATCACCCGCCTGCACACAGGCGCGAATTTCCGAAAGACAGTCATCCACCTGAGTCGCCGCCGGGCGTATTTCCACGATGGGATCCACCAGTCCCGTCGGGCGCACCACCTGCTCGACCACAGCGGCCGCGTGCCTAGCTTCGTAATCGCCAGGCGTTGCCGAGACAAAAATCATTTGCGGGGCCAGGCGTTCCCACTCGTCAAAACGCAGTGGCCGATTATCCAGCGCCGAGGGCAAGCGAAAACCGTATTCGACCAAGGTTTCTTTGCGCGAGCGGTCGCCTTTATACATGGCGCCGATCTGCGGAATGGTTACATGGGATTCGTCGATAACCAGAAGGGCGTCGCGTGGCAGATAGTCAAACAGCGTCGGCGGCGGCTCGCCCGGGTTGCGGCCGGACAGGTAGCGAGAATAGTTTTCGATGCCGTTGCAGTAACCCAACTCATGCATCATTTCCAGATCGTATTTTACCCGCTGGTCCAAGCGCTGGGCCTCGACGAGCTTGCTATTCGAGCGAAGATTTTCCAGGCGCTCGCGCAATTCCTCCTTGATTTGATCCACTGCCTCCAACACCCGACTGCGCGGCGTGACGTAATGGCTTTTAGGATAAATAGTGACGCGCGGTACACGAGCGTGAATCTCACCGGTCAACGGATCGAATAAGGATATCTGCTCGATCTGATCATCAAAAAGTTCATCGCGCACTGCTTGGCTTTCGGAATCGGCAGGGAAAATATCAATAACATCGCCTCGCACCCGATAATTCGCGCGAAAAAAATCCATATCGTTGCGGGTGTATTGCAACTCTGCCAGGCGCCGCAAAATACTGCGCTGATCGATCTGGTCGCCGCGCACCAGATGCAATACCATCTTCAAATAGGCTTGCGGGTCGCCCAAACCGTAAATTGACGAAACCGTGGCCACGACTATGGCATCTCGACGCTCCATCAAAGCT
>JBQGED010000091.1:0-2776 GCA_052039425.1 Sphingobacterium griseoflavum
CTAAAGACCAGTTGGGTGATCTGCGTGATCAGAAGGACGAACAGATTAAAGCAATTCTTTCAGACGCGGAATATAAGCGTTATGAATCTATGAAGGATGCGAAAAAAGAAATGAAGGAAGAATGGGCGGAGAAATGTGGAAAAGACAAGGATGGCAAATGGCTTGGTTGGGCTGAATAAGACTTGCCAATAGGACCTGAGAAAAGCCACCGCAAGGTGGCTTTTCTTTTTAGTGCTTGTGTTATTTTTTTAATTTGATGACTGCATCGTATGCAGGCTTTTTCTTATATTGTCGATCAAATAACAACGGATAATTGGTGCGGCCTTTTACCGGGAAATCATTTTTCCAGGATTCGGCATCACTGGTGCCCCAGAAGGTCACGCGCTCGATCTTGTCGCGATGTTTGAGGAACAACTTAAACAATTCCTCATAGCGACGGGTCAGTTGATCTTCGATTTTTTGCGGCAGTCCCTTGGTATAAGGGTCCAGGCTTTTCGAGTAGGCGAAGTTGGTGGAAATCTCCGCGCCTATATGGTCCCAAGCCTCCGGCAATACATCCACCTCCAGCTCGGTGATATGCACACGCATACCGGCGGCGGCGTAGGCTTCAATGCTTTTTTCATACTCATTGATGTCCGGATAATTCAGCCCCACATGTCCCTGCATACCAATACCGTGAATGGGAACGCCCTGCTTTTTGAATTTATTAACGAAGTCGACGATAAAAGCGCGTTTGGCGGGATTGTGTTCGTTGTAATCGTTGTAGAGCAGGTGGGCTTTCGGATCCACCTCATTGGTAAATAGAAAGGCTTTTTCCATAAATTCCGGCCCGATGATGTTGAGCCACGAGCTTTTGCGCCAGCCTTTGTCTTCGTCTATGGATTCGTTCACCACATCCCAAGCGGCGATCCTATCTTTATAGCGGCCGACGACGGTGGCGATATGTTGCTGCATGGACTTCAACAAGGCTTCCTTCGACAGCGGTTTGCCGTTGACGTCTTCGAATACCCATTTGGGCGTTTGTGAGTGCCACACCAACACATGGCCGACGATATACATATCGTTGCGCACGCCGAAGTCCACAAATTTATCCGGAAGTGTCCATTCCCAAACACCGGGGCGCGGATGCACGCGCTCCCATTTCATGTCGTTTTCCATAGTGATGGCGTTGAATTCCCGGGCGATTAATTTTTCGTAATCGGCGGGCAGCTTCTTCATTTTATCGCCGCCGATGGCGGTGCCGATTTTGAAGTCATCGCGGAAATAATCCTTCAGACCGACTTCCCCTAGGGCCTTGGCCATAGCGTTCATCTTGATGGTGCTGAGCATGGCCAGACCCAGGGAGGAATGCAGCAGAAAATGTCGTCTCGAATAAGTCACGTAAAGGATCTCTTATGGTTATAGGTTAGCAATGGGAGCTTGTTAGCCCGTCAGCGGGGCTCGCTTTTGATTGGTGCTTATTAGATCCGTTCGATAAGTACGCTTGGAGATTATAGAAGCCGGTCGCGCATTTCACGAGAAGCGCAAAGAAAAGCCCGCCCGGCGAAACCGGGCGGGCCATGCGAGGTATTAATCGGGGGAGTTATCCGCGACGGCGGGCCCGCAGCGGCAGGCCGAGCAGGGTCAGGAACAGCCAATCGAGACTGCCGCCACCGGTGTTGCCGCCGGTATTGGACCCACCGCTGCTCGATGAACTGGAGCTGGAAGATGAGCTGCTGCTTGAGCTGGACGAACTGGAACTGCTAGAGCTCGATGAGTTAGAGCTGCTCGAACTCGAGGACGAGCTGGAACTGCTGCTTGAGCTGGATGACGATGACGAAGAAATCGCGCGCACCAATATGCCGCTCAAGGTGCCGTTGTCGACGGTCTTGGTAACGCTGATGGTGAGACCGCGATCGTTGACCGTGGTATTGGCTTTCGGCGTGGTGTAGGCCGCGTCGTGGCCAACCAGCGCGAACAGGTCAATATTGTTCACCACCTTGGTGCCTTCCACATCAACGCTGAAGCTGCGCGCGTTGGCGGCGGTCTGATACAGCTCGACCATATGTAATTCAACGCTGTAGGTGCCGTTGGTTACCGGAATTTCATAAGTGACATCGCCGTAGCGCTCGGTTTTGAACAAGGCGCTGCCGTCGGAGCCGGTGATGTTGTCGCTGGTGGAGTTGGCCATGCCGCCAGTGAAGTATTTGTCCGCCTCGTAGTACACATCCCTGTAAATCGCACCAGTAGTGGCGCCGACGTTGATGGCTGCGACTACATCTGCCGGGTTTGGCGGAATATAGCCTTCGGTGGCGTTGGTCACTTTACAGAGTTTGCCGTCTTGAGTGCCCCAGCCGTCGCCATCCGGGTCAGCGCTGATGTTGCAGCACACGGGGTCGCTGCCTTCCATGCCGCAGTCCAGCGGGGCGGGATCCAGTTTCGCCACTTGCAACATTTTTTCCGCATAGCGCTTACCCATAATGCGCACGGCCGCGGAGTTCCAGTGCAAACGGTCACCTATGTCGCCCAACGTCATGCCGTTTTCGGGACCGGCGGAGACCACATGGCCGTTGGCAACAACGCTGGGGATGCGGTTGACCTGAGTGTTATGGCCCATGCAGCAGCCGGTGTAGGGCAGCTCGCCCGCGATAAACGGGCTGTTTTCCGCCGTTAGGCCGAGATCTTTGCGCAAATCGCTGACGAAAGTGTTCACCTTCTGCGGCCAATCTTGCTGGCCGGAGTTACTTTCGCCTTGGTGAAAGATGAAGCCTTTGATCACGCCCACTTCCTGGGCTTT
>JBQGED010000092.1:0-8263 GCA_052039425.1 Sphingobacterium griseoflavum
GTGATATTCAGTTTTGCGCAATTGTGTCGCAATTCACATGTGCTTACAATCCGCGACAGCGCTTAAACAGTGAAACATGAAAAATATTTTTGTGTTTTGTTTTCGGTAAGTAAAAAAGCAGAGGAAGCAGATATGGACATATTCTCTTAACCTTATTCAGTCAAGGTGACTTTCGTCGCCACTTTCTCTTTTCGAAATTGAAAATCTTTGCCCATAAAAAGGCAGGCGTCGCTGCGCCCGAATAATGGGTTACTCACTTGGTTCGCACTAGCAAATTGAAATCGTTTCCGATACTAAGAATTTTCCGACGGATTTTTTTACAGTCATCGCCGAGTGATCGGCTAATCAAAAAGGAGATAAAAATGATCGTATCACCCATCCTTCATTTAAGGCGCAAAGTTACCGCCGCAGTTGGTGTCATAGGTTTGACGCTCGGCGCCCTGACCGTATCCGCCAGTTCTGAAGCGGCGTGTACCTACACCGTGACCAACGAATGGTCCAACGGATTTAATGCCGCAGTGAAAATAACCAATACCACAAATGCCGCGATCAGCGGCTGGAGCGTTAATTGGCAATACAGCGGCAACAACCGCGCAACTTCCGCCTGGAGCGCAAATTTAAGTGGAAATAATCCCTACACCGCTGCCAATCTTTCCTGGAATGGTGTTATTCAGCCAAATCAGTATGTGGAATTCGGAGTGCAGGGAACAAAACAAGCTGGGGCGGCGGAGATTCCCACACTTGCAGGATCTGTGTGTGGGAATACTCATAACGGGACTGCAGGCCGCGTCTATATTCAAATAGATAAAGCAGATGATCACCTTTTTCTGTATGTCGACGGTGTAGAGAAAATGCGCTGGTCTCTACCGGATAGCGCGAGCAGTTTTGACGGCGCGTCTTTGGCCCGTCTTGGTGAAAAAATCGACATTACCCATTTGCTCGCGCAAGGAGAAAACCAAATACGTCTGGTTGCCGCGGCAGATAATGGAGAATATTTTTACGGCGGATACGCGGTAAAACTCTGGAATGGCAATCAACTGCTGGTGGACGCCGCCGAAGATGTTTTCTCAGGACCTCCGCACAACGGCATCATGTTTGAAGAAACCGTCAATATCGAGTTGGCAGATGCGCCAGAAAAACAAATACTCACCATTAATTCCACTTTGGGTGAGGCGATTTATCTAAACAATGTCTTCACCGGCCAATATGCCCCGGCGATGTTTGAACTCGCGCCTGGTGATTACCGGGTAGGACTGGGTGAATCCACCGTGACGGCGGATCATCCCAACAATACAGTGCATATCACCGGACGTTTCCGCGAGCAGGATATCCAGATCAGCTCGGCCGATGTCACTTTGGATGCGGCGCAGGTTCCGGTGCGGGACAAGGTGAACGTGTGGCGTGTGGCGTTGGTTCCCTACACGACGGTTTATCAAGGATTGACGCGCGCGCAGGCCAACGCAGGAGTATTGCCACCAGCTAACGATATAGGGCATCTGACCGCAGACGATATAGTGGTTGCGGAAAAATCCCTGAACGTCACCAGCGAAAAGTGGCTCCTGCCCATGTCTTACGGCCTTATGAAATGGGATATCACGGTATTACCGGCGGTGACTCAGCCGGTTTATCACCCATATGACGAAGGTATTGGGCATGAATTCCGCTGGAATCCCTCCATGGTCAACGCGGATCTGAGCCAGTACGACATGGTGGTACATCTCATTCCAACCCGGACTGGGGAAGTGGATGCGAACGGCAATCGCGTATTCGTCACCCATACTCACGGAGCTTACGCAGGTCGACCAGATGCGTTTATGCCACAAGACTGGCTGGATGGTGAAGGGACGGATCTTGCGACGCGATTGCAAAACGTCAAGCCGTCTTCCGGCATGTTGCATGAATCCCTGCATACCTATGACAACTACCGCCTGAACGAATATAACGGGGTTGACCAGTTACACGGTGCCGAGGTGCACGGGTTTGGTCAAAACGCTTGTGGTTTGCCCAATGAGTGGATTTGCTGGTACACAAATTACATCCGTTCTCAGATCGGTGAAAATCAATCGACGCAATACGGTTTGCATGCGACTAACCCGGTATCACCATCACAAGCCAGTATGTATGTGGGCGTGTTTAACGTGATGCGTGGTGGAAGAAGCGCAGAGCAGCTCTGGTCCTACAGCAAACCCATCAGTCGGTTGCAGAATGCAGGTACGCAAAACTGCTTGGATGTCGCCTGGGCGGATACTGCCGATGGCGCGCAGATTCTGCCCTGGGGCTGTCACAGCGGCGCGAATCAACAGTGGTCTTTCCGCCATGTGCAAAATGGCGTTTTCCACCTGGTGAGCGAAAACAGTCAAAAATGCGCAGAGTTGGGTATCAGCGGCCTGAGTCAGCAGACCTGCAGCACGACTCCGGTACAGCGTTATATCCTGCAGTCCGTCACCGCGGCGCAGTTCCAGATAAAGACTTTGGGGGGCGAGTGTCTGGCGGTTTCCACCACCGATCAAGTGGTAGCGGAAGTCTGTAGCGACAATGCTGTGCGCCAGCGCTGGCAGTTCAACTGATAAGGTTTAATTGATATCGTGCTTGCCGTCTCTCGTGAGAAAGACGGCTTTTTTTATTACACCTGATGTTTTTCTGCGAGAGTGCGCGCGTTATACAAACGACGGATCGTATTGAGGTTGACGATAATCAAGGTAATTTCCAACAGAGTGCCGCCAAGTGAGCCCACAATAATGTTGTTGGTCAGCCAAAACATGGCGCCGACTAAAAAAGCCAAGCGCATACGAATACCGCTCAAGCAAAACACCGCATAGGTGCCCATGCAGGAGCCGAGGACCGGAAATATATCTGTCCAGCGGTCGCCCACCACCCAACCCAGCAGAATACTCAAACCAATAAAGACATAGGCCAAGCGGCGCGACCGTATGCGAATGGCGAGACTGGTGCGCACCACGGATAAGAGTGCGCTCAGGCTTGCTGTCCACGCGCCCAACAAACCGAAATGCAGCACACTGTTAAGCTGCAGGATGGTCATGGTGATTTTGAGTTTTTTATCGTCTTTCTGATAAAAGCAGGCGATGCCGAGAGCAAAGCTCACCAGACCAAAAAACTGCGCAATATTGAACTCGAACATGGGTGCGGCCTGGGGGCTGATGATTGGGTGAGACGGAGATTAGAGCTGCGGATCGCCGTGCAACGGTCGACCGGTCAGCATGCGCATAAACGCATCGCGGACCTGCGGGCTGCTATCGCGGCGGGTAAACGCGCGAGTTTCTCTCTCGGGATATTGTGCGTCCACGATAATTCCCCAGAGCGGCTCCACCGACGTCGGCAGCATGGCATAGCGAAGATCTCCGATATGATCCTCCGCACCATCAATCGTCACAAGATAACCCTCAGACACGCGATGGAAACGTTGTACGTCTTTATACGCGCGAGAGCTTTGCGGCAGAGTCAACGTGGTTGGATCGAGCAGCTCGACATAGTCACCGATATAGATTTGCGGAGATGAAATTCCCCCTCGCACCGCAATTAGCTGCACCTTATTTTCATGGACCAGCAACACTCGCCATAACACCAAATTGCCGAGCGTCGGCTTTGCCAGAATTGTCTCCACCGGTAACGCCTGTGAAGCGGCCCATTGGCGAGCGGCGCTTTCGGCGCGATGCAGCTGCAGCGCTCCAAAAGCTAAATAAAGCACACCAGCCGCGAGACCAAACCATTGCGATAAATTTCGGGTGCGCAAATTGAGTACCAAACCCCCTGCAATCAACAGCGTGAATATCGGATCGATTACCGCGATCCAGTTAAGTGATATGGACTGCGGAATCAGGGGCCAAAGCAGACGCGTGCCGTAACTTGTACAAACATCGAGCAGGCAGGCACTGATGTATCCGGCAAGGGCAGCTTTGTAAAGCGCAAAGACAGTGAGGTACCGGCGCAGAACCGGCCACAAAATAAGCGCCGCCACGGCAGCGCCCAGTGGAGAAAAAAACAGCGAATGAGTGAAGTGGCGATGATATTCCAGGACCAGAAGTGGGTCTGTCGGGCTGCGAATCAAGACATCGAGATCCGGCAGGCAGGCACTTATTCCACCGGCGATGGCAGAAGAACGGCGTGTAATTTTAGGTGCCAATGCCGAAGCGACGAGAGCGCCGGTAAGCGCATGAGTGATTAGATCCATAAATATTTTTGCATATAAGGTTGAAGTAAAGCCTCGAGTCGCTGGCGGTCGTTATGGGTTTGAAAACGCGAAATTTCTATGCAAATCCCAACACTTAGCGTTTTTTAATGCGTTCTTTGCTCTGTGTGAATTTAGCTGGGATCTTCTCAACCTATCTCCGGTAATCCGGCGGGTGTAATATTTCACAAAATTTAGCGCGTTACGTCCCTATAATAGTGCGCGCATGGTTCTGGGCGTCTCTCGCATCGATTCAATCTCTGAGAACAGGGAGTAATTTGTGGCAATTGATTTCAACCTCGGCAAGGTATTCACGCAAGAAACTCGTCACCTTCGTATCCAAACCGGCCTTGATGAGGATTTATTGCTATTGCGCCGGTTTCAAGGCGTTGAAGGAATCTCTCGCCTATTCCATTTTGAGTTGGATCTGCTCTCCCATGATGGCCAAATCAAGCCCCAGGATATAGTGGGCGACAATGTCAGCATCACCATAGAGCCTCAAGGTGAGGGGCCGCGCGCCTTCAATGGCTTTGTCAAAAGCTTTCAATATATGGGTTTGGAAAAGCGCGGCCTTTACGCTTACAAGGCGGAAGTTGTGCCGTGGCTCTGGTTTCTCAGCAAACGCACGGACTGTCGGGTGTTCCAGAATCAGACCGTGCAGGAGATCGTGGAGTTTATTTTTAACGAACTCGGTTTTCCCGACTATGTGTTTGCGCTCGCGGGTGAGCATCCGAAATTAGAATACTGCGTGCAGTATAACGAGTCCGATCTGGATTTCATCTCGCGCTTATTGGAACACGAGGGAATCTATTACTTTTTCGAGCATCAGCCGGACAAAAACATCCTGCATTTGTCTGACGATGCCGCTCATTACGGCGAAATGTACCCGGCGGAGATCGAACATAGTTCCGGCGTGCGCGGCACCTATTACATCCGTCTTTGGCAACACCTGTATCAATACTGCTCTGGCGCCTATGCCCAGACCGACTTCAATTTCGAAAAATTCAATCAATCGCTGCTGACGGAAACTTCTACCACGCTTAAGTTGAAAAACAACGCATCCTTCCCACGTTTCGAATTTCCCGGCAGTTACCAGGAAAGCGAATTGGGGCGTAATCTGACCAAATTACGTATGCAGCAAGAGGAGATGAATTACGAGCGCATCACTGCGGCCAGTAATGTGTACCGATTGGAAGTCGGGAAAAAATTCACTCTCAAATCCGATGAAACCGAAACAGATCACGGCAACGCGTTTCTGGTAACGGAAATTCGCCACACGGCCTATAACCCCAGCTATCTGGAAAGTGAAAGCGACGAACCACCTTACGCCAACCAGTTTGTGTGTATCCCGGCTGCCATCGTTTATCGCCCCGCTTCCGTTACTCCGCGACCGCGCATTGATGGTGTGCAAACCGCCGTGGTGGTGGGTAAATCCGGCGATGAAATTTATACCGATAAATATGGCCGCATCAAAATACAGTTTCATTGGGATCGCTACGGCGCCAAGAACGAAACCAGTTCCTGTTGGGTGCGAGTGTCGACTCCATGGGCCGGCAATAAATGGGGTTCAGTGACAATTCCCCGGGTTGGCCAGGAAGTGGTGGTCACTTTTGTCAACGGCGACCCCGACCAGCCTTTAGTAATCGGCAGTGTCTACAACAGCGCGCATATGCCGCCATTCCCTCTCCCGGAAGGCAAAAGCATCATGGGGATGAAATCGCGCTCCATCAAAGGCGATGCCGGCAGCTACAACGAGATGGTGATTGACGATACCAAAGGTTCGGAAGGATTCCGCATCAACGCGCAAAAAGATTACAACATGAAGGTGGGTAACGATTCGAATACCCACGTGGTCGCCAACCACACCGGTAAAATCGATGGCAATTCCACTACAACGGTTCAAGGAAATTCCACCCATACCACGCAGGGCGACGACAGCTTCACCATCGGCGGCAATCGCACGGCAACGGTATCCGGCAACGAAGAAAGCACGGTGGGGGGAAACACCACCATTACAGTTGGGGGCAACCAGGACGCCAGCGTTGGCGGTAATACCAGCTATACCGTGGGTGGAGAAGACACGGTTAGCATCGGTGCAAAACAGGACATTACCATTGGCGCAAACCAATCGATAACGGTGGGAGCCAATCAAGAGACGGTAGTCGGCGCCAATCATAGTGTGCAAGTAGGTGGTAAACAGGAAATTAGCGCTCTTGCGCAGGACGTAGCCATCACCACCACTGCCAACTTATCCGCATTGCAAATTACTCAACTCGGTCAAACGGAAATCAATTTAACGGTGGGTGGCTCCTCGATCAGCATCACACCTGCTGGCATCACACTTTCGATGGGTGCGAGCTCCGTCATGATAAACCCCGCCGGCGTGACCATCAGCGGCCCGATCGTTAAATTGAATTAATCAAAAGAGGCCGGTTATGGGCGGGGAAAATGCAATCCAAAAGGAGATCGCCAAATTAACAGAGCATTGGCAGACGTTTACGGATGGAGATCAGGCGATTCTCCACTGGTTGGTCAAACCAAGTGATGTTCCCCTCGCCAATACGTTTATCAAAATCAAAGAACAATTCGATGAAGAAAACGGGGAGTGGTTTGTCCAGCTAACCCCGGAATTCCGCGACATGCCAAGTTTTGCCGGGGATCTAGCTGAGGAACTTAATGAGCTTATCGAGCAAGGGTTGGCCGAGGCGGATGGAGAAAATCCGGTTAATGATTGGCAAAAACCGGATTTGAGCAAAGCTCAAAGTGGATTTCACGCTCTTTTTCTGAGCTGCGCCGAAGTTCTTAAGCTTTTTGACAAGAATATCGAAATACTTACTTTGGTCATTACTCCTACGGCGGTAAAAAAACCGCAGGAATATGCCCAGTGGTGGGCATTGGCCTGCAAAATCAAACGTGACTTCAAAGAGTGGAGTCCAAAATTAAAATTTCTCGTCTTGGATAATGCGGACAAGCCGTTTTTATCCCAGACCTTCGCACAAAATACAGATGTCGCCCTCAGCCAGACGCCGCCTTTGGATTTTAACGGCGCTGCACGTGCTATTGCCGAGCAGGCCAATGATGGTTCGGACAGCGGCAAATTCCGTTTGCATCTGCTCGATATGAATAATGCCGTCGGCGAACAGGACAGAAAAAAACTCGAAACTGCATCAGTTGCAGCGTTGGAAATCGCGGAAAAAAACCAGTGGTTCGATATATGGGCCACAACCTTGATGACACGCGGCGGCGGTTGGCTGAATTTCAAAGTGCTCGACCTCGCCGCAAAAGATTATCGCCAAGCACAACAGGTCGCAGCGCAAGGAGTAGAAAAACAAATTCCGGGCTGCGAAAAATTATTGCTGCAAGCCATGCTGTTCGAAGGCACGGCCTATTTTATGGCGAACTATCTTGAACACGCCGCCAAAGCCTATCAAAACGCCGCTAAAAAAGCGGAAGAATTAAAAGATTCCTGGATCTGTTTAGAAGCGTGGCGCATGGCGTCCTTGAGTATGGAGCGCCACAAACAAACGGAAATCGCCTGGCAATTCGCCACCAAAGCCTTGGCCGTCGGCCGCGAAATGAAGCCGGAAGAACGTGAACAATCGACACTGGCTTTCGTCGGTCAGGCGATGTTGCGCATCAGCCCGAATGGGCAAGTTAAATCTGAAGTGAAAAATGCGTTTGATCGTATGCTGGGCGAGGAGTGGCTCAAGCAAGTGGAGGCTGCAACGGCATGATGCCCGTCATCAAACATTTCGATCCCATTATGGGAGTCGACGTTCACATAGTCGTGCTACCGCCGGGTGTGCCCACGCCTATGCCACACCCGCATATCGGCATGATTATCGATCCGATGGATTATGTCCCGATTTTGGGGGCGACTGTATTTGTCGGGCCTCTGCCTCGCGCCTCTGCGGGCACCGCAGGTAAGCCCTTCCCCCACATTCCCATGGGTGGTCCGTTCGTCAAACCGCCAATGAATGAAAGCGAAATATTTATGGGCAGCGCCACGGTACTGGCCGATGGCGATCCGTTGAGTTATACCGCATTGCCAGTGTTGAGCTGCCAGGACGTCGGCAT
>JBQGED010000093.1:0-1862 GCA_052039425.1 Sphingobacterium griseoflavum
ACCGCACGCCGGTCATCCAGCTAAGTTGATGTTTAAGCATGGCGGCGGGACCAGGTGCGCCAGTGAGTCGCGAGCCACAGGCTCAACATCAACCATCACAGGAGCCATTGCAGTGGTGCGGAGGTGGCGGTCTGCGGATACATCACTTGGCGCGCCGCAATTTGGCCGTGGGACAGCAGATTGGGCACCGGTTGCGTCGCCAGCCGCTCGTGCTCCGGTCGCGCTGGCATTTCCTCTGCGGCGACAAAACTGGTGTAGGGAGAGAGCAGCTGATGAGTCAGCGCCAGGGGCAGCACCTCGTCGCGGACTTCGGCTTCCGCTCTGCCGCGCACGCGGCTGTCGAGCAGAGCTTCGATTTTGCTGCGCGCCCAGCGCACGGAGACGCCCGCCGCCGGGATGCCCGGGTTCTCCTGACGCACATTCAGGGTGCGGCTCCAGGTCTGCCCGGCTTGCTGGCCGCGAATCACAATTTCCCCCGGCACTGGCAGCGGCGCGTTAAAGCGGGCACTCAATAACAGCGGCTCGCCCTGATACAGATCGGGAATACGCTCGGGCCAGATTTCCGGGGTGATGCCATTCGGCCAAGTAATGGCGATATCCGTGAGCACCGGACTTTCCAGTTTGTTGAACAGCGCCTGCATGCGCTCCGCCACTTCGTGCTGCGCGCCGATAAAGGTGAAAGTGCCGCGGCCAAATTCCGCCGCTTTGCGCATAAAAAAGCTGTTGGGCGCGGAGCCTATGCCGACGGTAAACAAGCGCGCGTCGCCCAGTTTGCGGTGGATTAGCTCGAACAAAGCAGTTTCATTGCCGACACTGCCATCGGTGATAAATACCACCTGCTTCAAATAGCCCTCCGTCTCCGGCGCGTCTAACGCTGCGCGCAAAGGCGCTTCCATCTCGGTGCCGCCATTCGCCCGCAGCTTGGCGACGAAGTTTTGCGCGCGCTGCAGATTGCTGGCGCTGGCCGGTTGCGCCTGCGCGAACAAAGCGCGGTGGTAGGAATTGAATTCGATCAGGTTGAAACGATCGCCACTGTTGAGACGCCCTAGCGCCATTTGCAGGCTGCTTTTGGCTTGCTCGATGGAGGTGCCGCCCATGGAGCCGGAGGTGTCGATAATAAAAATCACCTCTCGCGGCAGGGTTTGCGCCAGCGCCTGTTGCGGCGGCACCACCATCAGCAGCGCGTAATCTTCCCCGGCGACTTGCTCGACAAACAGCGCCGCATTGGGCGCCTGTCCGCCGGGCGTGCGCCAGCTCAGCTCGAAATCCCGATCCATGGGCACCTGGGCGGGTTGGGTCACTATGTCGTGATAAACCCCTTCGTCCGCGTTTTGGGCGACGGTGACCAGCTGGTGGTAAGGGCTGCTGATGTCAGCGAGGGATAGGCCGGTATCAAGCGTGACGTGCACGCTAAGGGGATTGTGGATAGCGTCGGCGGCGACGGCCATCCATGGAGTGATCAGGTGGGCGTCCGGCACTTGGTCTGTCGGCAACGACCAGCCGTTGCCCAAGTCCGAGTGCATTTCGGGATCATCATTGGAAATCCCCGGGATATAACGCGGGGTCAACGTGGTGGGCAGACGCCAGCGGAAAATGCCGTCGCGATAGTCCACCAGATCCTGTAACTGCAGCTCGATGGTGACCATCTCCCCCGGCCCAATATTGGCCACGGCCTGGGTGAATAGATTGGGGCGCTGCTGACTGGTGAGCGCGGCGCGTTTACCAGCGACTTTAGCCTCCTGATAAATCCGCTGAGCTTCCTGGCGCTCGCGAATTTCCGCCACCAGTTTGCGCTCGCCGAAGGTCATCACCATGCGACTCACTGCGGCAGTTTCGGGCAATGGGAAAACGTACACCGCTTC
>JBQGED010000094.1:0-4944 GCA_052039425.1 Sphingobacterium griseoflavum
GCGACCGCCTTTCTTATTAAAGAGTTAACCCTAATGCCCTTCGTATCGCCTGGGAGAATTCCTGAAGTACTGCGAGATATGTTGTCTATGGCAAAAGCATTCGTCTTGCCCCATCGCCGGGACCGGCACTACCCCAGAGCAGTTAAGCGAAGACCTCAACGATACCCAACAAAAATCACACCCAATAAAAATGCCAGTCAGCTTAACTGACTGGCATTAGGCATTAGCCGGCTTTCTCATTTCTTTAGCGTGCTGAATTAATCTTCGTCGCCGAGCTGGCGAATACCGAACTCTGTGGTGACGACTTTATTTTTTTCATTGGCAATGCGCAAAGCCCGGTTGGCTTTTACCCGCTCGGGATCGATATATCCACGGCTGTGATCCAGATGGATGACCACAGCATTAAAGCGCACATGCTTTGATTTGATGCCTGCGTTGATCAGACGCACGCCGAATTCGCGATCCTCACCGCCCCAGGGCATACGTTCGTCAAAACCGTTCACTTTGAGCACATCCGCTTTCCATACCGAGGCATTCGAGCCTTTTAAATTGCACGCGGTAGTGGTGAGGTGATTAAACACTCTCGCGGTTTTGGGGCCCAGGCAGATCTTGTAATGCTTGCGCCAAAATTCCAGACCGTGCCGACGCAGCCAACCGATTTCGAAACAGCGGCCGCTGAAAATGTCCTCTTTGCTGATCGCCTGGCTGGTCGCCATGGGCAATTTGAAATAACCGCCGGACAGGTAATATCCAGGGCGCGCCTCTGCGGCATGCACCTGGAGAAAATCCCGCCGCGGAATGCAATCACCGTCGGTGAACACCAAATAATCGTACTGTGCCTGTAACACCGCTTTATTGAGGATGCGGCATTTGCGAAAACCTTTGTCCTCCTGCCAGACATGGCGGATGGTCATGCCGGTTTCAGCGCGCATGCGCTCCAGCAGCTCCGCCGTGCGTGCGTCCGAGCCGTCGTCGGCGATGACCAGTTCAAAATCTTTATGGGTCTGACAGCTGTAACCCCAGAGTACTTTTTCCAACCAGGCGGGAGAGTTGTAGGTGGAAATCAAAACGGAAATGTGCATTGTTCTCCTGCCTCAATGGGCGAGTGTCGCTGTGAAAAATGCTCGAGCAGATCGAGCTTACGCAGCAGGCGTGAGCGTCGCAAAGGATGGAAAATCCCGGGCTTTTGCAAAAGCGGTTCGGTTTCCAAATATTCTTCCGCTATGGACGCTTGAACAGCGAGTGTTTTTCGCAAATTCATTATCAGGTTCATTACGGCAAGCGAATGCACAAGTGGAAATAAAATTGTCCGCTGCATCAATCGCCCGGAATGAAGGCGCGGATTCTATCACGGGCCTCTTCAATAAAAAGCAGACGATGCGCGGTAGGACGTTATCGACAAAAAATGGTATCAGCCTAAGGCTTTCAGCGCCGAACTCAGCTTGCGTTCCAGGTCGATTTTGATGCGCAGATAGTGGCTGATCTGCAGCTCACGCGAGGAGCTGAGCTGCTCGCGACAGGCTTCCAGATTCAGATCGGTGATAAAGATGGGATAGCGCTCGCCGTGTTGGCGGCGGTTGAGAATGTATTGCGCGGTTGCGTAAAACACATCCTGACGCAATTGCCCCCATGCGAAGGTCTGGTGTTCGCAATAAAAGTCGTATTCGAACTGGCCCTGCTCATTGCAGGTGACGCGCGCAGTGAGATCAAGAGGCACCGCCCTAGCGGATACCGGGGTAATGATTCGGGGTACCAGCGACAGATGCTGCAGCTCGTCCGTGCGCAATTCGTGGAATTCGATAGAATGCACGCCGAAATCCCCGCCCATCTCGCGACTCTGACCATTGCTGACATGCTGCAGAGCATTGCGCAGGAAAATATGCAGACTGTGCAGGGTATTCAGCTTGGGGGTGAAGTCGATCTGGAAGTGCACCAGGGAGCCGCGTTCGTCCACCACATACAAATCCAGGTGTTTGTGTTGGCGCTGGAAAAAAACATGGACAGCGCGGGATGACACGCGCCGGGCGATCAGCTTGAGCGGGTGATTGCGCAGAGCATAGCTGTCCAACACTATGGGGCTGTAGCGCCGCTGCGCCTCGCCCAGATAGTGCAGCAGTTGTTCGGTGTCCTTGTGCGTCAGAAGGATCAGCTTTGGGCCCTGAAACTGAAGGCTGTAATAGCGCTGACCCAGGGTGAATAAATAGCGTGTCGTCGCCGGCCGGGTGCCGCTGTAATAGCAGGCGGCGATCTCGTGAAACCACTGGCGCACCCGCTGGGCGATCAGCGCCGCATGGGTGGTGCCCAGACAGTCGATCTCCAAATGTGGCGGCGCTTGATGAGTACCTGGCAGGCACAGGGCCAAATAGGTTTGCAGCGCCTGCAGCAGGGCGCTGGCGCCGGTAAAGCGCTGACAACTCAGCTCCTGCCAGGAGTTGCGCGTCAGCACGTCCACGCTCGCCACCAGATTTTCCTCCATGCCGCCGTAACGCAAGGCGTCGCTGTTGTTGCTGAGTCGGTGTACATCGGTGCCGAAGGGCGACGGTGTTTCCGCCGCGACATTGAGCAGCAGCAGGACCTGGCTAGGTGCCGCCGGGCGTTTGAACGCGTCTTGCGCAGGCGGCGCCACTGGCTGGGGCAACCATTGGCGCAGGCGCGCGAGGGTGCGGCGCAATTGGCTTTCGCTGGTGGAGGGGGCCTGACTGGTGTCCAGGCGTGCATGGCCGTCGATGATGCCGTTGATGTAGCACCAGAACAGCATCTCCACCGGACTTTGGGTTTGCCGCAGCAAGACGCGGTCGTTGTCGTGCCAAGCGAACAGCTGCCACACACCGGCTTCGTTGCGGCTGTCGTTTTCGATGGCGTGGGCTTCCACTAGGGCAAGCGCAGGCTCGCTCATATCTTTGGAGATACCTGGGTTAATCCACTCAAGCTTGCCCGGCCGCCGCTCGAAGGAGGCCTGCAGCTTACGGCCCAGTTCATTGAGTTCCTCCGCGGAAATCGACCGTGCCGCACGGCTGCGCTGCACGAAGTCCAGCAGCATGCCGTAGCTGTGGTTGAGGGCGCTGACCAATTGGCTGCGCTCCTCCTTGACCTGCAGGGTTTTCCAGGTGGCGCGCTGGTCGAGCAGACGCAGATAATCTGTCGTCCAGCCCCATTCTGCCACCAGGGTTTCGAGCAGCTCGCGCTGCCAGGATTTGACCTTTCGGGTTGGCGGGCGCGACAGCGCTTTATTGACTTTGAAGTAGAGACAGCGGCGCGCCAGTTCCAGCCGGTTAAGGTCGCCCACATCGAGCAGATAGCGTTCGATGCGTCGGTAGACCATGACATAGGGGTCCAAATCGTTGATGTCGCGCTCGGCGGTGTGAATCTGCTGTTTGTGCTCCACGGCCAGGGGCGTTATCCCCGGATAGTCATGGACATAGGCTTCGAGTAAAAGCAGCTTGAGCACCGATTTGTAGGGCGAGCCAATCGCCTTGTAGAGCTGCCAGATGCCGGCGCCGATAAATTCCCCGTCCGGAATGGGCACCACCGGGCCGAAATCCAGCACCGTATTGGGCCGGACAAAGCGGCGGTCGAGCAGTTCGCGGGCGTGCTGGTCGTAATCCACTTCTTGATCAGCCGGCACAAACCACCAGAGCGGTTGCCGCCCGGCGAGATGCAGCGCGGTGCGATAAAACTCATCCAACAGCAATAGACGCTGGGCGCTGCCGCTGGACTCGGTATCCAAGGTCAGCTGCGTGCCTGAGCGGAAGGCATCGCAATCCATCAGAAAAAAATGCACGTCCAGGCGCAGTGTCTTCGCCCATTTGCTGATGCGCTGACATTTCTGCTCCAGCTCCAACTTTGCAGCCGGTGTCAGATCGGGGCGGTGGCACAGCCAAATGTCAAAATCGCTGTGGCTGCTCTGCGCCAAGGTGCCGACGCTGCCCATCAGAAAGATGGACCAGATGTCCTCGCCGTAGTAACCGCCGCTGAGACAAAAGCTGCGGGCGATAGCCTTGGCGTAATTGAGATCGGATTTGCTCGGTTTAAAGCCGCTGATACCCGCAGGTGTACTGTGACTCACGTACCCTGGCAGCATGGGATGGTTGCAGTGAAACAGCAGCGGCAGCGCGCACAGGAAGATGTCCTGCTGATGATTGAGAGCCATGCGGGTGCGGTGCAGGCGGTCGGCGTTGGCGCGGAAAAAACGCTTGCGCACCGAGGTAAGGCTCTGGCGTTCTGAAGTATCCACGGGGTCGGATTTCGCCGCCGGGTGCAATTGCATAAGCGCCGCTCAAAACAAATCTGGGGATTTTGCGGTGAGGAGGACACCGCGTCATGTCACACCATAAGTGTGAACTGGCTCTGTTTGATACTAGCAGCGACCCCCCGCCAGCGCCGGGAAGCGAAGGGTTATAGGACAAACAAATCTACTTTGAATCGTTTTAATAACCCTTTCCCCATATTTCTTCGGGTTATATAAAGCGAAGCTCTCAGCTTGCCCCGGTGTGACCGCCCCGACCGCCACTTTTAGCAGACAGGTCGCCCCTACAGTGATACCTTACGGAGCCCGCGCGGGCCGTGAGTTGCCCGCGTACCTTTTCAATTCCCCGAGCGCCGAGTTCGCAGGGGGTTTCGCCATAAGCGTCCAGCAGGGACTGCCATAACGGGAGAATAAAATGTCTAACGCTTCTCTGTTTTATAAAAATGTCACCCCGGTGAATAAACAACGCCACGCCAACTGGTCCATCGTCGGCTCCGAGCTTTTTGATTTCGCCAAGCACATCCATTCGGTCCCGCTCACTGCAGTGGAATTTCCCAACGCCTCTCACGACTTCGCCATCGTCTTCGCCAAAAACAATGACGGTGTGCTCCCGATCGCCGTTATGGGTGTGCGCGCCGGTGAAAATCTGTTTGTCGGCCAGGACGGCAAATGGAAAACGGATTACATCCCGGCCTTCG
>JBQGED010000095.1:0-15815 GCA_052039425.1 Sphingobacterium griseoflavum
AGCAGCACCTCATCTTCGGGGTGCCCCGCGCCTTCTGGCTCGGCTGGCAGCTCAAGTTCTTCCAGCTCCTCGTCGAGCGGGATTGCAAATTTTACGAACAATCAATATTGCCCTACGTCGGTCGGTATCGATCACGGTACTCATTTTGAAATCGAAAATTCTCCAAATGGCCGCATTGATTTTCCGGAGGTTGGGAAAATAAAAGCGCTTTATTTACCCTCCGGGCGAGGGGTGTTTCAGTATTCCAATCCCAATGACACCCCTGTGCTGATGCAATTGTGGCTTGATGGTTCTTTGAATGCTGCTGATATAGAACTTCCCCCATCAGGTGATGAATGGAATTATTATTATTTCGAATTGGGAGACGCTCATCAGGTTAGTTTCACCGTCAAAGACGCCAATGGCAGTGTCAGTATTAGGAATGCCAGGTTCATATGGAAAACCTTGCCGGGCTTTGAAAACCTGCTTGAAATTGGTGAGTGCCCAGTGCATCCGCTACCCGGGGTTGGAGATAGCGCCCCGAAAGCGCCAACCGCTAAAATCAAAGTAAGGAACTCTCCCTGTGTGTCCTGGAATACGCAGCGTGTGACCAATCTTGTTTCGATGGAAGTTGAGTTTGATGCGAGTGATTCAAATGATGAAAATTTTGAGCTGTTGAACTACGTTTGGGATTTTGGTGATGGGAAAACTGCAACCGGAAAGCAGGTTTTTCACGCCTTTTCAGACCCGGGCTTTTATTTTGTTGAATTACAAGTAATGGATGCGAGTGGCAGAAGCGATAAAGATACTATTCTGGCCGCTGTTCGAGATACCAATCTATCTAATAAATCGCCCACTCCAGTTATCACCTTGAATCGCAAAAATTTGCTGAAACCATTCGCTACGACCACCCTCTGGGGGGACGTATCCTACGATGTTGATGGCGATGAGATTGAGCATGTATGGTATACCAGTTTTTCTGACGAGATCGTATCTGGTCCAGAGATTAATATTGCTGTAGCTGACGATACAGCTTTTGGCGATGTCTGGTTGGGAGTTTCAGATGGCCGCGGAGGAATAGACTTTGAAAGTCAACGTATTACGGTCGCAGATTATCCAGGTGAGGATTGTGAAATTACCTATGAATCCGGTGTAAGCACGTTCAGAATGGACATTAAAATATATAACAATTCGTCGTTGCCTCGGCGCAATTGGACGGCAACTTGGCATATGGATAACGAGGTTTCTGATCTTCGATTGCATAATGTCGTGCCGTACGACCGAGTTACATTAGATATTGCAGATAGTCGGTCATTCACGGTAAGCGGAGATTACATTCCCGAATATAGCTGGATTACCTTTCGCTTGAGCTTTGGCAACGCTTCGACACCACAAGAGATCGGTTTTAAACCGCAAAATGGAATGAAGTGTGTCGAGCATTTTCCGCCATCAAAAGCACAAAGTCCGTATGCAAGGATAAATGCAGCTCATGGTGATCGATCCGGACTGCTGAATTTTAGTGCAGACATATCGGATGATCCTGAGCACAATAAGATTGTTAGCTATCTATGGGATTTTGGAGATGGCACAAAGTCATTCGAAAAATCGGGTACTCACCAATATAGTTATGAGTCAAATTTCAGAATCAAGCTGACCGTTTCTCAGGGACCATTAACAGCTGATGGACGATCCAATGGTGCATTAACTGCAACGTTTTATGAGGATTTTCGAGTTTTTGGAGGACAATATGTTGCCTGTTATCCTTCGGTGATCCCAACGGAGAACAATAATGAATATCTCATTAAAGCGATATATTGGGATACCTCATTTACTCATGGCTTTCATGATCCATGGTTTCCAGAGCCTGAAGCAATAACCCTCAATTCTGGTCAGATCACTTTTTCAACCCCGGTGGTGATTACTCAGGCGGCCTCAGCGACAGGCATCGAGTTGAATACGGCAACCGACGATGTTTCGTTTGCTCTTAATAAAGTGGTGGAGCTCGGTGGGACGGCGAGTGTTCAGATGACAGCTGTCATCGAGGATATCGATAAGTTCTATTTTACGAGCTGTACTTTTAGATAAATCAGTAATTATTAAGTCAAAAGGGTTTTGGCCGATTCTTTCGGCCAAAACCCCTTTTTAAAATGCTCCCTGGGCAGTCCATCCCACCGGACGCGCCACCCGCCATATATCCTTCGCAAGACCATCCGTTACAATCAGCGCGTTTTGTCGCCTTTATCAAACCAGTTATATACAGTACCGCTTTCGAGTTGTCGGGCTCCTTTGCGAGGGTCTTCTTATGGTTGTTCCACTGAGTCGTTGGCCGGCGCGCCTGGATGTTATCCAGGGTGTTACCGGGTTGCTATTGGTGTTGTTCATGTGGGCGCACATGGGGTTTGTGTCCAGCATTTTGCTGGGCAAGGACGCCATGTATTTTGTGGCGCGGATGTTTGAGGGGGAGCCTATTTTTGGCAAACCCTATCCGTTTTTGGTAAGCATGGTGGCGGCGGTAGTGTTTCTGCTGTTTGCCGTGCATGCCTTGCTCGCGCTGCGCAAATTCCCCTCGAGTTTCAACCAGTATCGCGCCCTTTCCCGGCACCTTGGCTGGTTTCGCCATCCGGACACTGTGCTTTGGGTGCTGCAGGTGATTACCGGGTTTGCGCTGTTTTTCCTCGCCTCTGTCCACCTTTATCAAATGGCTTTTCACCCGAGCGATATTGGCCCCTACGCATCGGCGGATCGGGTGTGGACGGGAAGAATGTGGCCGCTGTATTTGGTGATGTTATTTGCAGTGGAGCTGCACGGCGGTATCGGCTTTTATCGGTTGTTGTTGAAGTGGGGTGTTTTTCTTGGCGACAACCCCAAGCGCAATCGCTGCCGTTTGCAGAAGATCAAATGGGGCATCACGATTTTCTTTATAGTCCTGGGGCTTACCACTTTAGGGGCCTATATGAAAATCGGCATCGAACATGCGGACCGCGCGGGCGAACGTTATGTGCCTGCCGCCAAACTCGGAGGTGAGTGATGGAAATTGTGCATACCGATGCGTTGATTATTGGCGGCGGCCTTGCGGGTTTGCGTACCGCCATAGGCGTGCGCCGACGCGGATTTGACGCAATTGTTTTGAGTTTGGTGCCCGCAAAACGCTCCCATTCGGCAACCGCGCAAGGCGGCATGCAGGCCAGCCTGGGCAACAGTGTGAAGGGGCAGGGCGATAACGAGGATGTGCATTTTCTCGATACGGTGCGCGGTTCCGATTGGGGTGCGGATCAGGATGTCGTGCGCATGTTTGTCCATACCGCGCCGAAAGCCGTGCGTGAACTTGCCGCCTGGGGCGTACCTTGGAACCGGGTGCGCGCAGGCGATCGTCACAGTGTGGTTGATGGTAAATCGGTGACATTGAAGGAAGGCGAGGGCGCACACGGATTAATTGATGCGCGCAATTTTGGCGGCACCGCCAAATGGCGAACCTGTTATGTATCCGATGGCACCGGCCATTCGCTGCTGTACGCCATGAGCAATCAGGCGATTGCTGAGCAAATCCCGGTACACGAGCGCATGGAAGCGCTGAGTTTGATTCACGAAGACGGGCGCTGTTGCGGCGCAGTGGTGCGTAATCTCGCCACCGGGCAATTGCTCGTCTACATCGCTAAAACCGTGGCCATCGCCACGGGCGGTTGTGGACGGCTTTACCGCACCACCACCAACGCAGTGATCAACGAAGGCATGGGCGCGGCCATGGCGCTGGAAACGGGCATCGCCAGCCTGGGCAATATGGAAGCCGTACAATTTCATCCCACCGCGATTGTCCCCTCGGGCATTTTGGTGACCGAGGGCTGTCGCGGCGACGGCGGGTTATTGCTGGATGTGGACGGCAATCGTTTTATGGCGGAATACGAGCCGGAGAAAAAAGAGCTGGCGTCACGCGATGTGGTATCCCGTTGGATGGAACACCACATTCGCAACGGCAAAGGTGTAAAAAGCCGCTTCGGCGACCACTTATGGTTGGATATTCGCTTGCTCGGCAAAGAACACATCACTACGCGCCTGCGTGAGGTCAACGAAATCTGCCACTATTTTCTCGGTATAGATCCGGTCGAAAAACTCATTCCCGTTCGTCCCGCACAACACTATTCCATGGGCGGCGTGCGTACTGACCACACCGGCCAATCACCGCAATTGCGCGGCCTGTTCGCGGTTGGCGAAGCAGCCTGTTGGGATATGCACGGATTTAATCGCCTCGGGGGAAATTCCCTGGCCGAAACCGTGGTCGGCGGCATGATCGTTGGCGAATATATGGCTGACTTTATCGAATCCTCCAGCTCTGATTTTCGTTTTTCTGCGGGCGTCGTTCAGCAGGCTGTGGCGGCGCAGCAGCAATTGCTCTCCTCATTTACGGGCTCAGAAAATCCCGTGCACATCATTGAAGACATGCGCAACATCATGTCGGAAAAAGTGGGGATTTATCGCACCGGTGAAGAACTGCGGGAAGCGGTTGCGCAACTGCAGACGCTGTTGCAACGCGCGAGAAATATTGGAGTAAAAAGCAGCGCCCGCGGCGCCAATCCTGAACTGGTCAGTGCCTATCGCGCCGGACGTATGCTCAAACTCGCACTGTGTATTGCGCAAGGTGCTTTACAGCGTGAAGAAAGTCGCGGTGCGCATTACCGCGCAGATTTTCCTTTACGCAATGATCGCGACTGGCTCTGTCGCACACTCGCCACCTGGGAAGATCCCGAACAAGTTGCGCCTACCTTGCGTTATGAACCTTTAAATGTGCAGCGCATGGAATTGCCACCGGGTTGGCGCGGCTATGGCGCAAAAGAGCGGATCGAACACCCGCACACTGCGCAACGCCAGGCCGAAGTGGAAGCCTCGCGTGCTCAGGGTAAAAACCGTTATGAATTACAGCGGGAACTCATGCCGTTCGAGCATTTATTGCCCGAAAGTCTGCGCGGCAAAAATGCGCGCCTTCAGGAGGAGTCTGTATGAATTTAATTCCTGCGCGTGAAATTTCCACACGCGATTTATCCACAAAAGAAGTACCGCGCAAATTGCGAATTACCGTACTGCGCCATAACCCCTGCGAGCCAGACATCTCGCCCTATCTGCAGACATATGAAGTGGAAGAGGGGGAGGGCATGACTTTATTTATCGCCCTAAACGAAATTCGCGAACAGCAGGATCCAAGTTTGCAGTTCGATTTTGTCTGCCGCGCCGGTGTGTGTGGCAGTTGCGCCATGATTGTGAATGGCAAACCCGTTCTCGCCTGCCGTACCCTGACCCGCGATCTGCCCGAGCATATACAACTCGCGCCTTTGCCCGGCTTCGAATTGATCGGTGATCTCTCAGTTAATACCGGCAAGTGGATGCGCCATATGGCCGAACGCGTGCAGACTTGGCTGCACCGGGCAGAGCAGACGGTCTCTCTGGACGCGTTGGAAGAACGACAAGATCCGGACCTTGCGGAAAAAATCTACGAATTGGAACGCTGTATCGAATGCGGCTGTTGCGTTGCTGCCTGCGGCACCGCGCAAATGCGTCCCGACTTTGTTGGCGCCGTGGGGTTATTACAACTTGCCCGTTTCAAACTCGACCCGCGCGATACTCGCGAGGATGCCGACTATTATCAAGTTATCGGTGACGAGAGTGGCGTATTTGGTTGCATGACGCTACTCGGTTGTGAGGATGTCTGTCCGAAGGAATTGCCGCTCGCGCAACAGATCGCCTATATGAGGCGGCAAATGGCGTTAATTAAATAAAAAATTAACAGAGCTTATTTATGTCAACCGTATCTCTCGCCGTCATGCGCTCAACCCGTCCGGCGTTTTTACTTCTCACACCGGTTTGTGTGTTACTGGGAATTGCCGCTGCCATCCACTTTCACGGTGAGATTTCGATGAAATTGGCCGCATTGGTGATGGTGGGAGCGATTGCTGCACATATCGCCGCCAATACCTTTAATGAATATTTCGACTTCACCAGCGGTCTTGATTCGCTCACCAATAAAACCCCATTCAGCGGCGGCAGCGGCGCATTGCCGGAACAACCACACGCCCAGTTCTGGGTGCTGGTAGCAGCTTGCGCGTCGCTTGCAATGACAATTGCCATAGGCATTGCTCTGGTCAGCATTGTCGGATCAAGGCTGCTTATTGTCGGTTTGATCGGAGTCGTCACCATTCTCGCCTACACTCGTGTGCTCAATCGCCAACCTTGGTTGTGTCTTATTGCGCCGGGGCTGGGATTTGGTCCGTTGATGGTCCTCGGAACTTATATGAGTGTGACGGCGCCGGAATTGGCCACGGTAAAACACCTTGCGCAAGTGTTCTTGCTTTCACTGATGCCGTTTTGTGTCGTAAATAATTTACTGCTGTTAAATCAGTTGCCCGATATTGAAGCGGATCGACAAGTAGGGCGGAAAACATTTCCCATTTCTTACGGCGTAGCGGCGAGTTTGCAAATGTATCGAATCTTTTTAATCGCGGCAGGCATCTCAATGGCGTTTGCCATATTCATCGGGATCGCGCCCTGGTATGCCGTGATTACGCTGATGCCGTTGGCAGTGGGATACAGCGCTTATAGAGGATTGCAGCAACAAACGCAGATATCGATTCCCGATATGCTGCCTTACCTGGGCAGGAATGTAGCGACTGCACTGCTGGCGCCTTTGTTTTATGCGCTGGCGTTACTGATGAATATCTAAAGCGGTTGTCGGAAAAGCGCCGCTTGATGGCGGCGCCGTATCATTATTTACGCGAATTTATTGAATATCTGCGCGCACCACTCGCCAAATTACATTCGCTAAATCATCCGCTACAATCAGGGCTCCTTTGGGATCGACGGTTACGCCCACGGGGCGGCCGCGGGTTTTGCCATTGTCATCGCGAAACCCCGTCACAAAGTCGATGGGAGCGCCGGCGGGGCGGCCGTCGCTAAAAGGCACGAAGACGACTTTGTAACCCACGGGATTTTTGCGGTTCCAACTGCCGTGTTGGCCAACAAAAACGCCGTCCGCAAATTCTTCGCCCATTGAGGCTTCCGAAAAATCCACGCCGAGCGCTGCCACGTGGGAACCCAATGCATAATCCGGCGCGATCGCGGAAGCGACTTTTTCTGGATCCTGTGGGCGCACACGGTCGTCGATATTCTGTCCCCAATAGCTGTAGGGCCAGCCGTAAAAGGCGCCTTCTTTAACAGATGTCAGATAATCCGGTACGAGGTTCGGTCCGATCTCGTCGCGCTCATTCACCACCGCCCATAATGTCCCGGTTTCCGGTTGAATGGTCAGCGCGGTGGGGTTGCGCAAGCCGGTGGCGTAACGGCGATGTGCGCCGGTTTGGGCATCGATTTCCCACACCATTGCGCGATCCGCTTCGGCCACCATACCGCGTTCGGTGATGTTGCTGTTGGAGCCGATGCCGACGTAAAGGAAACGGCCATCAGCGCTCGCAGTCAGCGCCTTGGTCCAGTGGTGATTAATTTCAGAAGGCAGATCGGTAACTTTTGTAGGCGCGCCTTCGGCTTTGGTTTGGCCCTCGCGATATTCAAAACGCACCAAAGCATCTTGATTGGCGACATAGAGATTGTTATCGACCAGCGCTAATCCGTATGGAGCATTGAGGTTTTCGGCAAAGACGGTTTTTAACTCATAAACACCGTCGCCATCGGCATCGCGCAATAAAGTTAAACGGTCGCCACCTTTAACCTTGGTGGTGCCTTTCGCTTTTATATAACCGGCAATGACATCTTTGGGTTTAAGGGCGGGCGCGCCTCCGCCTTTGCCTTCGGCTACCAGAATATCGCCGTTGGGCAGCACCAATGTTTGCCGGGGTACTTTTAGATCCGTTGCGATAGCTGACACGGTAAAACCTGGTGGCACCGTTGGTATCTCATTGCCCCAGGGCGTTGGCTCGGCGATCGTCATGCTGGGTAACAAACCGCGCTGAGGTTCTGGCAGGGTTGGATTAGCGCCGTATTGTTCCGCGTCGGGATCGTTGCCAGCAGCGCACGCGCTTAATATTCCAGCGAGCGCCACGCCGACAAACCATTTGGAAAATGCGCGCGGATTCTCCTGTGAATATTTCATCGCACACCTCCTACACCAAATTTGGCAAAGCCGATCCAGGTCGAAATGCAGGCCAAGAGCAAAACAGCAATGGACAGAATTAGCCCCGCCGGCATGCTGGCCCAGGCGTCCTTGGCGTGCACCAGGGAATTAATAAATCCCAAAATCCAGGTTGCCAATAAAAAAACAGGGTAGGCAATTACCAGCCCGCCGCGATAGGGAGAGCGGATCACATGGATGATCGAACATAACAGCGCCATCGCACCGAAAACCAGTGCCCCGGCAATCAGCCAGGAAGCAAAATTAGCCCACTGAATTTGATAGCTAACGCTATAGGCATAATCGCTGAGCGCGCCACCTAAAAATAAGGGAATGGTGCCCCCGAGCAACGCACCATGAATCGGATGAAGAGTTCGGCCGCTTCCGACAGTCACGGGATTTCTCCTTATGGCAGGTTAAAATTTTTGACGTATGACGAACTATGGGCGGGGCGAGAGGGTGGGTCTGTTCGAAGGGGTACATTGAGCGGCACTTGGCTGGTGCGAGTCACAGGTCGCGCTTTGCAGCTATCATATGGATGTATAACCCGGAATTTTAAGCACCTCAGCAGGTGCCGAATGGTTAAATTGCCGGGATAAACTTCAACCAGGGGTATTTTGTGTTTTCACTGGAGCGCAAAAGCGATTACCGTCTACAGCTGAACCGGACCTTGAAAGAAGCGGGGCGGTATAAGGTGGAGCTGTATTTGTTCACGCCGCATGAGGGGGCTTTTTCCACCTGGACTCTCACCCAGGAGCAGTTTTATTTCAATTCATTGGAACATAACTTTCGCCTGCAGGGCCAACCGGAATTGGACCGGGTGAGTAAAACGGATGGCTCCTTTGCGCTGCTTTCGCCGCATTTCGAAATCATTTACGGCTCCTGGCTGTTTCAATATCGCGCCTCCATGAACCGCTTGCGCTTACAGGCGCAGAACACTGAGTTTGCCAACTCGCTGCGGCGTGCGCTCCGCCTCAGCCAAAATTTCGCCCAGCGCCTGCGCAAATCCACACCTCAGCAAAATTCGCAAAAAAATTATTTTCGCAATGCGGATATTTATTTTTCCTGGTATGCAGAGCAGTTTCTGTTGGAAAGCATGAGCGCTGAAGGATTTGCGGAGGTTGACCAGGAGTTGAAAGACGGAATTCAGGAGTTTTTGCAACAGGAATATCGCTATAGGGACGAACGTAATTATCTCGGCGAGTTCGACGGCGCCCCAACCAGAATTTGGAACCGCATGAGCTTGTATTTGCGCTTGCTGGAATACCCGGTCTTACTGCGTCGCAAGGTAATCGGGTTGGGCTCCATTACGCGCAAGATGGTCAAAGCTGCCTCTACCATTTTGATTATGTCGCTGTTTACCTATGTCATTTTTATGATGAGAGATCGCCGCCAGGAATTGTCCCTGGCACTGCTGTTGGGTATCGCCATGATCTATGCGCTACGCGATTTATTGCGTGACGATATGACAGAAGGAATCACCGGCTTGCTGCGCAAGGGAAAACCGCGTTGGAAAATCCGCCTGTTTAAACCCTACGTGAATGAGTTGCTGGCACTGCAAAGAATTTGGATTGACTATCGCAAACTGCCTGAACTTTCCCAGCGGGTGCGGGAGCATTCCGATAAGTGGTCGGCCAATGATGAGCGGCAGATTATCTGTTATCGCTCGGAATTGAATTTAGATAAGGAAATTTTGGAGCAGCACCAGATCGAAGAGCGGCTTGCGCTGGATTGCAAGGAACTTTGCGAAATGATTCAGTCAGCAAAAGATAAACTATTTGTCCTCGCTGATCCCAAGGACCCATCCTCCGCAATACAGGGGCACACGATTGAAAAGCAGCATGATTACAACTTGCTGGTGGTGCACAGTGGTCCAGGGAGCGGATATTCCACCGCGCAGCGTTGGCACGTGCGCCTGGGCAGTGACGGCATAGTGAAATGCAAGGCTAAAAAACTGAAATGGCCAAGCCCGGAGGAGCAGGAGAAAAAATCCGTCTTGCAGCGCCTGAGTGCCAGGTTCAGACGCTGAAGCCGGCAATACTTGTACGCAAGTGCAGTTGTTGATAACACACGCTTTAAAAAGCGCCTTCGAATGCACTCGCCTTTTCCAGCAGGGGCTTGCGATTGATCTGGTTGGTGACGCGGATTAGCCGATAAGTCGCCATTAGATTGCGGACTTTTGCCAGCCGCTGATTGCGGTGAGGGATTACCGCGTAGTCCACATCGAGGTTGGCTACTGCAATGTGAGGATACGACTGCTTTTTCATTTGCTCTTGCGCGGGAGTTCCTGGCATCAGCGTGAAACGGTTGAGCATCACTCGCTCAATGTAGTCGCTATGTTCAGCGATGAAATTCGTCGTCTTTTCGATGTCTTCGATCTCTTCTGAGGGATATCCCACAATGCTGGTCAAACGCACACTGATTCCCGCATTACCGGCGTCTT
Organism: Sphingobacterium griseoflavum; assembly: GCA_052039425.1. GTDB lineage: Bacteria > Pseudomonadota > Gammaproteobacteria > Pseudomonadales > Cellvibrionaceae > UBA5868. The sequence continues at coordinate 10,530 of JBQGED010000095.1, forward strand.
TAATAAAGGCTGACATTCGCTCCAATTTTACGCCTTTTGCCATGCTGGAGAGGACGCGTTGACTGCCGGATTCCAGGCCGCACGTGGTTCGCACCAAGCCCGCTTGCGCAGCCCGTTGCAGATCCTCTGCAGACAGACCATTGTCCTGGCGCGAATCCACATGGATCGAGGCGGTCCAGCGAACGCCGGGTGCAACACGCTGTATATTCGCAATCAAGCCCCGCCAAACTTGTAAATCCGAATTGAGTTTCAAATCCAGAAAAACAAACAAATCCGCGCCGAAGCGCTGGTGTTGATACTGAATTTCCTGCAACACATTTTCCAAACTGCGTGAGCGAAAGGTGCGCCCTGCCGACATCAAAACGTCGGAACAGAAGGTGCAGCGACCCCACTCACAGCCTCGACCGGTCATGATGGGAATAATGCGGTTGGGGTAGCAGTCCCAGGGAAAATCGGAAAAATCTGGGAAAGGTACGGCATCGAGCGTTTGCAGCGGTGCGGCGGCAAAATTCCCCGACTTACTTTTGTCATAAACGCCGGATATATGGCGGACGTCCTCACCCTGCGCGACTTTGGTCACCAAGTCGAGTAATACCGGCTCCGGCTCGCCGGAAAAAACTGCGGCTACTCCATTGGTTGTCGCCCAGCGTTCGGCGATTTCCGGCTCAACGAAACTGTTACCGCCGACGATCACCGGAATATTTTGCTGACGGCACAGCGCTGCTATTTCCACACATACGTCGTAATACATAGTGTACGCAGAGATCAGCACCACATCGGGCTTACTCACCAGTGATTTTTTCACCGCATCCAGAATGGTTGCTGTGCTCTCTCCGCTAATAATTTGCCGCTTTCTTTTCAACGAATCTCGTGCGCTGTGAACAGGCTTGAAGGTCGTGACAGCGGACCAGTGGGAGAGAAACCGGCTGTATTGTTGCCAGGGTTTCTCTCGCACTTGTCGAGGGAAACCATGCACCCCAAAAAATAAAGGAGACAGTACCTCTACGTCATGCCCGGCATTTCTTAAAATTGCGGTTAAATAGCCGATAGACAAAGTTGGATAGCGGGAAAAATTATTTAAATCGACAAGCAGTGTGCGCATATAGAACTCAGAATGGAAACAGCTCTGCGGCAAATAAGTTAATGCGAGCATTAATAAAGACTAACAAACGGTGTTGAGTAAATCTTTGGTTTTCTGCTTGTCTGTGAATTCGTTCTCGTATTTAAAAGGCTCTCAGATTTGTGACGGCTTGTTGCGATGCAGCGCGGCGCTGAGGGGAGTTAAAACTCCCCTCGCAAAACGAGCGCGACTCGACGATCCGAAACAAACCAGGAGCGTCCGGTTTGCTGGAGCTGATCATTTAAGATCATCAAAGTTTTGGTGCGGGAGTTAGTGATATTTTTTGCCTGCAATCCCAAGGTAAAGTTGCCGCTGATTTTATAGAAAATTGAACCGTCCAATTCGCCGTGGTCGTCGAACCAAATGGGCGCTTTGCTGATTACGTCGCGGGTGGTGAGCAAATATTTCGAGCGCCAGTTATAAGCCAGATGCACGCTGAGGTGATCATCCTCGTACATGCCAATCAGATTAATGATTTCATCGGACTGGCCTTGCAGGGGCAGTTTTGCGGAATCGACGCGAATACCGGTATCTTCATAGAGCGAGTTGTACCACTGCTCGTCCTCAACCCTTTTTTCATTGTTGGGAATACTAGTGGCATCGATGTAGGTGTAAGTGGCCTGGAAGCCAAATCCCTCGAGCACGCCGCTGAAAAATTGGTTGTAGGTGAGTTCAACGCCGTCCAATTTCGCGTCACCGCCGTTGCGCTGCGTGGTGATGGCAACGGGTTGGGAAATACCGCTAAAACCATTGGTGAATTCGCGGGTGATTACGCCTGGCGAAAAATAATTGGACAGATTTTTATGGAAGACCGCGCCGCTCAACTGGCCATAATTGGAGAAATACCACTCCAGCGAAAAGTCGTACTGCATGGATTCCATCGGCTGCAAATAGGGGTTGCCGCCTTCGCCTACAAACCAGGTGCCGTCAGCAGGTTTGCTTAAGGTCACCTGGTCGATTAAATCCATGGGGCGATCACCCGGAATGCCGGTTTCCACGGATCTGCGGGTGACGCTGATGGTGCCGGCGTTTTCGTCGATGGTGACCGGGGCCAAATCGGTGCGATTGCGCACGTCGACGAGATTGGGAAAGGCTACTGCTTTTGCGAAAGCAATGCGACCAACCAGATCGTCTGTGAGGTCCGCCTTAAGATTGAAACTGGGTAGCACCGTGTCGTAAGTGTGTTTGGCCACCTGCTCGTCGATATAGGGCGCAAATTGCAATTGATTGCGCTCCTCCAATTGTTGCCCATCCGGCCCCAGGATCGGTACACCCTGGGTGAATCCACGGATTTCGTTGGCGAGAAAGAAATAAGGATTGTGGATCCAGTTATTTTCCAGCGCAGTCGCCGCCTGGTAGAAATCGGTGTAAACCCCATCCGCAACTTGTTGCCGCAAATAATTTTCCGCGACCTGGCTATCCAAAGGCAGGGACAGGGAATCCGGCGGAAAATACTGCAAATCGTGGGTGCGCGGCACGATCAGCGGATATTCCACGATACCCAGCGCCTGGCGCTCCATCTTTAAATAGCGCAATCCCACATTACCGGAAAAAGGCAATGTGCCGTCGCCGGCAAAGTCGAGACGCAGATAAAGCGCATCGCGCATTTCCAAGGTCCGGTTGATTTCGTCCGGCGTGAAAATGCCGAATTTGCTATCCAGAGGAATATTAACTGCGGCTTCAAAATGACGGCCGTATAAATCCACCGCTTGATTGCGATCCGGATAGGGTAGCCAGTTATTGCCGCCCGCGTAGGATTGCATCAAGCGGCGGCTCGGATTCGTGCCCAAGGCTGCGCGAATCAATTGTTCATTGGCATGCAGCGTTTGCCCACCGGGAATGTCCAGCACGCCGCCGCGCATAAAGTCCGACCAGTTGACGAGTTCATAGCCGTCTTGTTGTTGCGGCACGTCCGGCAGCCAGCCTATGCCAGTGCCGATAAATCCACCGTCGCCTAAATTAAAATTGGTTGTGGATTGTCCGTTCCATTCCGGCGCCAACGCGCCCCAGTTCCACGCTGTCGCGCGCACCGTTTGCTCGCGCTCGGAATAGCGGTAGCCAACTTTGATCTGGCGCAGCAGGCCATCGCTGATTTCGTAATCTAGATCCAAACGCCATGCTAAAGAATCGCCGTCGGAGCGCTCGTAATGATCCATCGCCGAGCGCCACAAATAGGAATTGGGATCCTGGAAATAATTTTGGTCTCCCAGGGGATCGCCGCCGAAGCCCGGGTAATTGTAGCGGTCGTTGGTGGTAGCATCCCAAAAGGTATTGCCTTCCGCACGCGCGCGATCGCGCTGGCCGTTCCAGGGTTCAATTAAACGCAAATGGGGTGTGCTGCCGCGGGTGTCGTAATCGTAAATGCCGTAGGTCATCAGATGGATGGATAAATCATCCACGCGGGCTTCCGCATCGATATATTGCAAATCGCCGCTGACATTCAGGCGATCGGTGGGCTGCCATTTAAGATTGATATGAAAATCTTCCACCAGGGATTGGGTTTCATTGATGCGGCTACCCATCTCGGTGCGATGGCCCCACTGCTTATAATTCTTCAGCACGCTCAAACTGGTGGGTACGCGGCTGTGACCGCTGGAGCCGACGCGCCAGGAATTGCCTTCTTCCATAATGGTGCCGGCTTGGAATAATCCATTTTCATCAAATAAAAAATGCGTTCCCGCCAGCGGCGCGGACGGGCGTATGCCGATGCTTTGATAACCGCCCTGATATTTAATCGCCTGCTCGTGCCAGGTCAGAGTGGAATCGGAGCGGATATATTCCGCCAGTGCCTCAAACTTGCCGTCGTCGGTTGCGAACTGCAGTGCAGCCGTAAAACCTTCGCGCTCGCGGCGATCTTCTTTTTTCAGCGCGTTGGCGCCGTTGGGTGCCCAGACGCGTCCCTTACCATCATCACCCAAAAAATCCTCTGCGCGGGTGCCTGGGGGATTGGGATTGTTTTCCGTGACTAATTCGGCGGCTTCAAATTGCACATAGGCATCACTTTGAATGCCGTGGGATTGTCCGACCAATTCGGAATTGGCGTAATTCAGCAAAAATCCCCAGCGTCCGGCGGGTGAATTAAATGTCTTTGCCAATAATCCCGAAAAAGTCGGGCTCCAGGTTTCCGCCAGATCGCCGTAGGAATAATCGACGCTGAAAGCGGCCAGATGATCGTCAATGTCCAGCGGTTTACGCGTGACCAAATTCACCGTGCCGCCGATGCCGCCTTCGATCATATCGGCGGTTTGGTTTTTGAATACCTGAATGCTGCTCAACAACTCCGGCGGAATATCCTGATAACTCAAACCGCGCCCGGTGTTGGCGCTGAAGGAATCCCGGCCATTAAATTCCGAACGGGTTTGCGTCATGCCGCGCAGAATGATGTCCGAGCCTTCCACGCTGTAGTGATCCGGATCATTGGGGGCGGCAAAGCGCTCAATGGCCACGCCCGGCAACCGTTGCATAGCGTCCAGGGCGCTGCGGTCTGGCAGCAAGCCGATCTGATCGGCGGAGATGGCGTCGAGCATGGTATCGGCGCCGCGTTTCAGCTCCTGCGCGTCCATCGCATTCACTTTCGAGCCGGTGACGATAATCTCTTCAACCGTATTTGCCGATGTATTTCCAGGCTTTTTGCGCGAGGTTTTGCTTACAAGCTCCGCGTTTGCGGGTGCGCTGTCCTGGGCAAAGGATGAGAGAGGCAAGAGCGCAATTGCGGATGACAGGACGACAATGCCCAGCGAATGCGCGGGCCGGGGGAATCGGTTTTTCATGGTGCTTATCTTTCTCTTAATCTGTGTGACGCGGCGCTACTCCGATTGGCGTGCGGAGTCTACTTGAATATAAGCCTCATAAATGCGTCGTAACTCAAGAAACTGTTGCATGGGGTTCGCGAAGCGAAAGGGCGGGATCAGTCTGCAGAGGTGGCGGCTGGATGAGCGGGCAGCAGAACCGGCGTTACGGTCTTCGCCGCCGTTTGTGGGTTATTGCATTTCCTTCACCACTTCGCTCAACGTCGCTTCGTCCAGAATCCATTGCTGGTTGTAACCGCTGGTGATTTTGGCTCGCTGCGCGGTAGTCAATAAATAATTGCGTTTGCCGGAAATTCGCACCTTGACGTTGCTGAACTTATTGGAGACGTGTGCTTGCAAATGGAGATCATCCAAAAA
>JBQGED010000096.1:0-7877 GCA_052039425.1 Sphingobacterium griseoflavum
CGCGTCTGCACGCGTGTTCGTATTCTTCGAGAATTAATGTGCAGGCGCCTTCGCCGAGCACCAGTCCATCGCGTTGCGTATCAAAGGGGCGCGGTGCGGTTTCCGGGCGCGCATTGCGCAGGCTTGCCGAATAAACCGTATCGAATACGGCGGCTTGAGTAGGGCAGAGTTCTTCTGCGCCTCCCGCGATCATAATCGTCTGTTGGCCGGCGCGAATGGCTTCAAAAGCAAAGCCAATCCCCTGGCTGCCCGCGGTGCAGGCGCTGGAGGTGGTGTACATGCGCCCGCAGGTACCGAACAGCACGCTGATATTTACGGCGGCGGTGTGACTCATCATGCGCAGATAGGTGGTGCCGTTGATTTTGGCCATGGAGTTGTGTTCCAGCAGGCCGAAAAATTCCATGGCGGCATCGCTGTTGCCGGTGGCGGAACCGTAAGCCACACCAGTGGCGGCACTGCTGATAATGGGATCGTTTAATAATCCCGCATCTTCCAGCGCCCTTTCCGTCGCGACCACACCTAATTGACCGACACGCCCCATGGCGCGACGCTTTTTCGCGGTGTAATGCGCAGGCAGAACAAAATCATCCACCGGGGAAGCGAGGCGGGTTTGCAATTCGGGAAAGCGATCCCACTCGTGCATATAGCGCACGCGATTTTTTTTCGCCTGTAATGCGCTGCCGACGCTCGCCCAATCGTGACCGAGGGACGATACGGCGCCTGCGCCGGTAATCACGACACGTTTCATGCGCTTGTCTCCTGCTCCAAAGGCTTGCGGTAGACACTGAGTTTAGCGGTCGCTAGCACTTCACTTGCGCGGCTGACCGTGCATTGGAACTGCGCCAGCTGCTCGCCGGTAATCGCCACCTGCACGCACTCCACCAGAAGGCATTCGCCCTCGCGAAACCATTCGGTGTTCATAAGGTACTGGCGGGTGCCCAGCAAAAATCCGAGGTGCGGACGCGTCAGCCCCTGGTGGAGTTGGTATCCCGCAATTAAAGCAGCGGTCTGCCCCATATATTCAAGGCCAATCCACGCAGGCACTCCCAGTCCTGGCTGAAAAAACGAGGCGCCTGGATGGATGTAAACCTCCGCCGCCGATGAATCCGCCGCGACGTGCACCACCTTATCAATAAGCAACATGGGTTCGCGGTGGGGAATCAGATCGTAGATCTGGGAATCTTTCATGACTGTTTGGCCCAATAAGGGTAGAAATTAAACCATTGAAAAGGCGCCTTGGCAGTCTGCCGTTCCAATTCTGTTGCGTAACGCTGCACATACGTTTGCAGGGCTGCAGTATCACCGCGAGGCAGTTCCACTTTATCGGCGAATGGTACAACTTCAAAATTCACCTGTTCGCCAATGCGATGGGAAAACATCAGCGTCACCTGGCACTGCAGCGTTTTGGCCAAAATATAGGGGCCTATGGCGAAGGGCGCCGTCTCGCCAAAAAAATCCACGTCGAGTGTGCGATCCCCGGTCACCGGCACCCGGTCCCCCGCGATAAACAACCACTCGCCGCTTTGAATTTTATTTTGTAACAGCAGAATGGTGGGAATATCCAGCTGCGTCACCTGATACACATTGATGCGCGAGGTGGGATTAATTTTTTGCATCGCTTCGACAAAATTGGCCGAGTGCTGGTCGTACACCAGGATATTGATGGTTTGATCCATATAGCGCTGCATAAAGCCGCGGCAAAATTCCAGATTGCCCAGGTGCGAGCCGATAATTAACTGTCCGCCGGTTCGAGTGAGAAATTCATCTAACACCGGTTGGTTCTGAATCAGAAAACAATTGGGGTCAATTTCTTCAGACCATGCCAGCAGTTTGTCCAGAATGGCTTGGCCAAAACTGTAGATATGGCGCAGCACATCCCGGTAGCCCGGCGGGCGCGACCAGAACTCCGGGTACTGGCGGTGATGGCGGCGGAGAAAATCCAGGGACGCCCGCCGCGCGGTGCTGTTGACGACAAAAAAATACAGGCACACGGGCGCCAGAATCACGCTGAAAAAGCGCCGGCCAAAACGGCGGTGCAGCCACAGCATCAACAAAATGCCGCGATAACTGCCGGACTCCGACAGAGTCGACCAATGCTTGCGGGGTTTTTCCATAACTGCTTAAACCTGCCGCAACCAGCGTCGCCAGAAATTGAGCGGTGCGGCCAGCAACAGGCGACAGTGCAATTTGATCAAAATGAGGTTGTCGCGCAGATAATTGAAGTGGGAAATATTCCCCTCTGGATAAATTACCGGGGTATCCAGATAGCGCAGTGGAATTCCCGCCCAAACACTTTTCACCAGAATTTCCGTATCGAAATCCATGCGATTGCCGAGGTAATAGCGGTCCTGGATTTTTTCGAAACTGCTGACCGGATAAACACGGAAACCGCACAATCCATCGCGAATCGCGGTGGAAAATGTCTCCAGCATACACACCCAGCTGGTGATCTTGCGGCCGTGCCGGCGCGCCGCGGGAGCGCTTTGGTCGAAGGTGGGGCGCCCGGAAATCATCGCCTCTGGATACTGCTGTGCAAGGGCGATGAAACGGGGGATGTCCTCAACGTTGTGCTGACCGTCAGCGTCGATCTGAATGACGTGTGTATAACCGAGTGACGCCGCCCATAGCATTCCAGATTTAATCGCCCGGCCTTTGCCGCGATTTTGCGGCAGCGCCAGCAGTGTTACATTTGCAAATGGCTCAACGGCTTGGCGAATATGCGCCAGGCTTTCCGGCTTGCTGCCATCATCGACGATAAGACAAGGCAAATATTGCGCGGTAACCAGAGGCAGAAAACGCGCCAGTTGCTCGTGGTGGTTGTAGTGAGGGATCAGCAAACAGGACAGCACAAAATTATTCTCAAAAAATCAATTTGCCTTCCGAAAAAATATGGCCCGGTATTGCGGGATCCGTATAGCGGAAATGTATTGAAGTAGTATCTTCGTTGGCAATAAGTTGCAATGTGCACTGCTGTGGTGGCAGCACAACATTTTGAAATTTCAGATTATCGATGCGGCGCGGCGCAGCTGCTGTCGCAAAAATATGTTGCGCGATTTGCGCTGCCCAGTGCGTTTGCACAACTCCGGGAAGCACGGGTTGCGACGGAAAATGGCCTTTCAGCCAATGGAGGTTTGCATATACTTCCAGCGCCAGATTAACTTCTCGTTCGCGTTTTTCAAAACCGAGTAATCTCGGCCATTGATCGCCGGTCATTATGTCATCGAGAGATTGCTGCATATGTGTCATATCGGGTTGCTATCGCTTTGCTGGACGCGCTGCCGCCGCATATAAAATTGTCGAAACAACAGCTCTCCGCCCATAAAAATTCCGAAGATGACGTAGGACAAAAATCCGCAGTACAAGGTCCAGGCCTGGGTGGTGCCGAAGCGCGCCAAGTATAAAGCAACCAATGCGTTAACGTACAAAAGGATCGCCCAGATACCGGTGAGCCGGCGAGTGTAACGCACCGCAGCGGGCGTCATTTCCGCGCCGCTGAGACGCGCCAATCGCTCGATCAAACTTTCGGGTTGGCGCAGGCTGAAAGCAAACAGCGATCCCAGTAGAACGCCTATGCACACTGGGTAGATTTTCACTATCAGCTCCGACGGGAACAGCCAGATGGCCACGCCGCACAGCACCGTCACGACCAATACCAGCCGATCGTTGATAGTGCGTGTGCGAGAGAGGAAATATTTGCCCACACCTACGGCGATGATCATGAATCCAAAAACCCGATAGGACCAATGTTGCAGGCCGAAGTAAACCAGGCAGGGATACAGCACGGACAGCGCGACAAACAGTGCGGTGGCGATTTTCTTTTGCATAACCGAAAGGGATCCAAATTAAGAGGTAAGCTTAGTCCGATATGTTCACAGTGAGTTACGCGGAGTGCACCACAATATCTGTGGTCCGCACCGTCAGGCCCGCGTCTTTGAGTAGATTCACCAATTTGTTGAGATCGTCCAGGTTGAGATTGCGGCCCAGATTGTGCGGCCGACGCGCATCCCTGTGCCCGATGACAAGCTGCGGAGTATTCAACGCGGAGCCGCCCTCCCGTAGCGCCACTCGCACATGGTCGCGTGGCCAGGAGTAGCGAAACTTGGGCCAGTGCATGCCGTATTCCAACTGCACTTCGGTGGCGTCAATGCGGATCACTTCGCGGTGGGACAGTTTCCACTGCACATAATAGAGCGCTCCCGCCAAACCGCCGATTTCCAGTCCCATAAATGGCAGAATCGGCCAGGCTCCGGCGAGTAACAGTCCTGTCGCAATCATCAGATTCCAGCTGATCACCAGAGCCAAAAACAGTTTGGTCTGCCGCCAATTCATGGATTTGTTGGGCGTGCAAACAATGGTGCAGGCAGTGGCGGTGGTAAAGGCTTCTACCATGGCAGACACAGGGTAATGAGTCGCCGCCAGTGTACTGCAGTTGTACGCATCTGTGGGGGCGGGCAAGATAGCGCGGTATGTCTGGGCGCGACCTGCTCGCAGGTTGCGCTAGACCATTTTGTTACGCCACGGAGACTGGATCCATGAGTTCGACCATCACTGGCCCCGACGGTAAGCCCCGTTGCAAATGGTGCGCGGCGACGCCGGAATATTTGCGCTATCACGATACCGAATGGGGCTACCCCGTCGATGACGACCAGCGTCTTTTCGAAAAAATCAGCTTGGAGGGTTTTCAGTCGGGCCTGAGCTGGCGCACGATTCTGGCAAAGCGCGAAAATTTCCGCGAAGCATTCCAACACTTCGACTTCACGAAAATCGCCCGCTTCAAGGGAAAGGACGTGGAGCGCTTGCTGAAAGATGCCGGCATAGTGCGGCACAGAGGCAAAATAGAAGCGGTAATCAATAACGCCCAGCGCGCCTGTGAACTGGTGGAGCGCGAGGGTTCCCTCGCTGCGTTTATCTGGCGGTATGAGTCAAAAGCCGTGCACGCCGAGCCGCAGACAGCCTCGACCTCACCGGAATCTGTTGCTCTATCCAAAGATCTGAAAAAAATGGGCTGGAAATTCGTTGGACCCACCACCGTTTATGCGTTTATGCAGGCAATGGGGTTGCTCAACGACCACGTGGAGGATTGTGTCATCCGCGCCAAAGTAGCCAGCGCGCGCAAGAAATTCAAACGACCTTAAAACAGGAATATCAAATTGCCTAACATCAATGCCATCTGTGAATATTTGCGCGAGCTGGATGCCTTAAAGTTGGTCAACCGCCGCAGTTATGTTGCGGGCGGTGTGCGCTTGGAAAATTCCGCTGAGCATTCCTGGCATCTGGCTATGGCCTGCTGGAGTATTGCACGCAGTTTTAATATTGCGGTCGATGAGGGCAAACTGCTTAAGCTCGCGTTGGTGCACGATCTCGGTGAAATCGATGCGGGCGACACCTTTCTATACGCCGCAGAGCGGGCGGATGCCAATAAAGCCGAGCGCGCCTGCGTCGCGCGTTTGCAAGGTCATGCGGGCAATGGCATCAATGATTTGCTCGCTTATTGGGACGAACAGGAAACTGGCAGCAGCGCTGAAACCAAACTGGTCAAGGTGGTGGATCGTCTGCTGCCATTTTTATTGAATGTTTCCAGCGAAGGCAGAGCCTGGCGGGAAAATCGCGTAAAAAGATCCCAGGTGCTGCGCGCCCACGCATTTATCGCTACGGAATTTCCCGCGATTTATGAATGGATTCAACAGAAAGTCGAGTATGCTGTTGAACAAGGGTGGTTAGAGGACGCCTAGATAAATCGGCGAATAATTTCACACGGGAAATAGAAAAAGGGGCCAAAGGCCCCTTTAAAATATCACTCTTAATCTCACTTCCTCCACACAGCCGCAAATCGATGCGATGGATATCCATCTATACCAGCAACAATCGATGGAAGGTAACCCAACTTTTTATAGTCATCAAACAATGTCTGGAATGTTGCGCCAGTGATATTGTGACTTGCAGCCATTGGGTTGCCGGGCACTGTGGAGAAAATGCCGGTGAAATAGACTTGCCCGTCGTGGTAGTACGAATTCAAATACAAAGGCTTTCTGCCAGCGGCTTTTTGTGCGTCAAAGAAGCTTTGATAATCGGCAGAAGGAATTTTGGTTTGAAATACGTAACCACCAATATTGTCCGAGCGATACAGCACGGTATACCGACGCTGACCATCCACAGAGATTACCGAAGCCGCTTTGGGGCGAAGATTTTTCTGCTTAGCTTCTTCAAACACCTGGCTGTGCTGCGCCTCAGTGAGATCGTGTCGGGCGAGGAAGCTGCCGCTGCGCTTTTCGAATATCGCCGTGTAAGCCGCGCCAGATCCTACCTGATGAGAATCGACATGCATGGGGGCGAAACCATCGTTTATGGCTTTGGCAAACGCGGTGTTGTAAGCGTTTGAACTTAAGCCATACACTGCCCGCCACTGAACATCAGCAGGTTTCCACACCATGTTGTAATAGGTGGCATTGCCAACTTTGTAGGCGTCCAACCAGGATGGTTTAAAGCCGGAGTCTGTTAAATGGGCGAACAGTCCTTTAAAACCCGGTTCTGCAAACGCGTGGCGCACATAAGTTGATGAAAGGGTTCGAGGCGCCCATAACAATCTCTGCCCGCTGGGGATTTTGCCGCCTGCAAAACTTGTCCATACTCCATTTGGCAAGCTGTTATCAACAGGGGAGGAAATTCCTTTTCTAAAATAGATTTCTTCCGCGTAATTGTTTTTTGTCAAATGGATATGCAGGTGCGGACCAGTTGAGCTGCCGCTGTTACCGACAAGCCCTAATAATTGTCCTTTGGTTACTGTTACCTGCTGCCCCGGCGTCAGCCCGGTAAATTCTTCGTCCATCGCGTCCTCGCCGTTTGCTGTATCGGGCTTGTGCGAGTAGGTGGTTGCCGATTTGGGGCAGAGTTTGCTGCTGATGCTGCCAGGAGTCATGTGAGCGTATAACATGCGTGTTCCATCGCTGTGCTCTACGATCAACATATTACCGCCGCCGGGGATCAATCCTTCTTTATATTCGGGATGCAGCCATTCCTTGCCTGTATCGGTATCCGTAGAAATTTTGGGCCGAGGGTTTTCCGGTGCGTTTCTCCAGCAGGCGATGATTTTGCCATCTCGCATCGCGTAAACAGGCTTCTTATAAATAATGTATTTGTTGTTGGTTGGATTTGCTTCGTAATCCGTTAAAGATCCCAACAGACTTGTCCAAACGCCTCTGCTTGAGTCAAAACGACGTGCTCCTATGTCATATCCGTATTTTTGGGTTTGTGTCTCCGCATGGTCCTTGGTGAACAGTTTTTGTGCGTCTGAAAAATCTTCACCTTTAAAAGGCAAATCATGCAGAACTGCCGCACTTGCCAAATTGGCTGCAACCATAAAAGACGTTGCCAAAGAAAGTTTCAAAAATTTCATGAGTTATCCCTCCAGGATAAAAAGTAGTTAGTGGTTTAACCCGTGTTCCTACGGGCAGGGCCAATGTACTTTTATGAGGGTTCTGATGATGTGAATTAATAACGTGGGTTTTGTGAATTTTTCACGAAAGATAATGGAGTATTGTTATGACGCTAAGATCCTTGGCTGCGTGAGGGTGAATCCGTCTGCCATGCGTAAATTAAATTGGCCGGAAGTGCTCCGGCCAATTTAATTTTTTGGCTGCAGATATAGACGATGGAGGGCCAGAGCCACGCCGTTGGTCCAACCGAAACCATCCTGCGTGGGATATTCGCCGCCGCCCGCGGGCGCGGTGATATCCACCACATTGTATTTTTCCATCATGCGTCCGGTGCTCTTAAATACCCTTTGATTCAGGGCCAACCAGCGCTCCGCGACTGTTGCGGCGAGGTTGTCGTGACCGTAGTTGCGCAAGCCGATTACCGCCAACCATTGCAATGGCGCC
>JBQGED010000097.1:0-7521 GCA_052039425.1 Sphingobacterium griseoflavum
GAACAGCAGAAAAACACCCGCGTATTGCTGCTGCTCCGCTCACGCAAGCTGGAGCAGCAGTACGAGTACCTGCATGTGGTCAGTGAGGGGGATAAGGTGATGCGCGTTTGGCGCGATGCTTCAGTGACTGTCGACGCCCCGCGTCTGATGGCGGCGATGGGTTACCCGAAAACTGCAGTGGTGGAAGATAGGCAGGTGGTTCCCGCTCCTGGGGAAGTTCCGTCGCCAGTGGCACCAGTAGAAAATCCGGCGGTGCAGAGTGTGCCACCGCCGGCATCCCTTTCTGTGGAAGATGTGGTTGCGCCAGCACCTAAGCCAGCAGGCGCTACCGCATCCTGATCGCCGTCAAATCGGCTGCGCGTCCAGTTGTTGCCCGTGCCAGTCTTTGCTGTCCGGCCCGAATAAAAACAGGTACGGATTCATAATCGCCTCCGGCGGTGTAACCACTGCCGGGTCTTCCGCCGGGTAGGCCGATGCCCGCATACCGGTACGCGTCGCGCCTGGGTTAATGGAGTTGACTCGGATCGGCGTCTGCTCCAATTCATCCGCCAGCACCTGCATCAGCGTTTCTGTCGCCCCTTTCGATACTGCGTAGCCGCCCCAGTAGGCACGGCCTTTTCGACCCACCGTTGAGCCGGTAAACACGATCCGCCCGTCTACCGATTTTTGCAGCAGCGGCAGCATGGCGCGGGTCAGCAGAAACGGCGCGGTGACGTTCACCTGCATGACCTTCTGCCAATCGCTGTGGGAATACTGGCCCAGGGGTGTGCGTCCGCCCAACTCGCCAGCGTTGTGCAGCAGACCGTCGACACGGCCGAACTCCTGGTCCAGCGCGATGCGCAACTGCTCGTAATCCTGCGCTGCAGCGCCTTCGAAATTGATAGGGAAAATTGCTGGCTTGGGGCCACCTGCGGCTTCAATGCTGTCGTATACGCTTTCCAGTTTTGCCAGGGTGCGGCCGAGCAGCACCACGGTGGCGCCGTGGCGGGCGAAGGTCTGCGCTGCGGTGCGGCCGATGCCGGCGCCCGCGCCAGTGATGACGATGATGTGGTCCTGCAGCAATCCCGCGGACGGCTGGTAATTCAATGGGTCGAGTTGGGTCATGTTGGACTGTATTGGCTGAGATAGGTGGTGATGATGGGCCAGATATCCGCCACCTGATCGGCCACATGGGTGGCGTTCCAGGTGCGGTGTTCATCGGCGTGGGAAGTAAAACCGTAGCCGACAGCGATGGTGGGCATGCCGGCGTTGTGACCGCAGTCGATATCGCGCTTGTGGTCGCCGATATAAATGGCTTCCTCGGGGACGCAACCGGCGGCTTTGCAAGCGAACAGCAAACCGGCGGGATCGGGTTTGCCCACGCCCACCTGATCCGGGCTGACGGTGGCGCAGGGCGCGGAGGCAAATTCGAAATGACGCATCAGCTCGGCGGTGTAGAGCTGCGGCTTGTTGGTGACGATACCCCAGGCGATCTCGTGCCGTGTCAGTTGCTCGATCAACTCGGCAATGCCGTCGAAGGGCTTGGTGTGCAGGGCGATATGTTGCAGATACATTTCCAGCAAACGCTGGCGCAAAGGCACCAGCACCTCGTCGCTCACCGGCCCAAAACCGAGTTTGATCAGCGCGGTGGCGCCATTGGAAACCTGCTCGCGGATCACGTCTTGGGGAAGGTTTTCCAGGCCCTGATCGCGCCGTACCTGATTAAGGGCATGGCCGAGGTCTTCGCTGGTGTCCAGCAGGGTGCCGTCGAGATCAAAAAAAACCGCTTTCAACGATCCCGCCACTTAAACCTCCGGTTTCTGCAAATGCATGATGTAGTTGACGTCCACGTCGCCAGCGACGGTGCGGAAGGTCTGGTTGAACGGGTTATAGACGATGCCGGTGAGATCACGCACCTGCAATCCAGCCTGGCGCGACCAGGCCGCGAGTTCGGAAGGACGAATAAATTTTTTGTATTCATGCGTCCCGCGCGGCAGCCAACGCAGCACATATTCCGCCCCCAGCACTGCCATCAGGTAGGCTTTGGGGGTGCGGTTGAGGGTGGAGAAAAATACATGGCCGCCGGGTTTTACCAAGGTGAAGCAGGCGTTGATCACCTGCGCCGGGTCGGGCACGTGTTCGAGCATTTCCAGGCAGGTGACCACGTCAAATTGTTCCGGCGCCTCCGCTGCCAACTGTTCGGCGGTGATACGGCGGTAGTCGATAGTAAGGCCGCTGGCATCGGCATGCAGGCGCGCCACCTCCAAGGGTGCCTCACCCATATCGATACCGGTAACCAGGGCGCCGCGCTGCGCCATGGCCTCGCTCAGCAAACCGCCGCCGCAGCCGATATCCAACAGTTTTTTTTCCGCCACTTTGGCTTTGAGGTCGATGTAATTGGCGCGCACGGGATTCATCTGGTGCAGCGGCTTGAAGTCGCCCTGCGGGTCCCACCAGCGGTTGGCCATGCGTTCGAATTTGGCGATTTCGCCGGCGTCTACATTGGCGGAAGCGGATGAGTTCATCTGGCTCATAAGGGTAACTCCGGCTCAGCGGGTGGCTTGATGCGGTCCTGCCAGAGCAGTGCGCGGCTGCGCGGCTCGGCGCTGTTCCAAGTGGTGAGTTGGCCGTCCTGCAACAGAATTTTGCCGTCCACCCATGCATGGGTGACGCGGCTGCGGCGGTTGCTGTAGATCAGATGCGATATCAGATCGTAAAGTGGCGCGGTGTCGGTATCGTCCAGACGCACAGCGATCACGTCTGCGGCTTTGCCCGCTTCCAGGCTTCCGATCTGGCCATCCAGACCCAACACTTTCGCCCCGCCCAAGGTCGCCATGTGCAGTATCTGCAAGGCGGGTAGAGCAGTAGCATCGTGGGCGGCAACTTTGCCCAGCAAGGCGGCGGTGGTCATTTCGCCAAACATATCCAGATCGTTGTTGCTGGCCGCGCCGTCGGTGCCGAGGGCAACGTTGATCCCCAGATCCAGCAGCCGCTGGACAGGACAAATGCCGCTCGCCAGCTTCAGGTTGGATTCGGGGCAGTGAATAACACTGGCGCCGCTCTGCTGGAGTAATTCCAGATCGCGGTCGCTTAACTGTGTCATATGAACGCATTGGGTCAGCGGGGTGAGCACGCCCAGGTCGAGCAGGCGCTCAATAGGACGCACGCCGGTGGCGTCCACTGCCTGGAGTACTTCGGTGGCGGTTTCGTGCAAATGGATTTGCACGGGTGCTTGCAGCTCCTCCGCTAGTATGGCGATGCGTTTAAGCGCCCCGTCCGCGACTGTGTAACCAGCGTGGGGGCCAAAACCGATACGAATGCGCGAATGAGACCGGTAGTCGTCGCGCAGCATCAGTCCTTTATGTATGTAATCGTCCGCGTCCTTGGCCCAGTTGCTGGGAAAGTCCATAACGGGAAAGGTGATCTGCGCGCGCAGCCCCGCGTGGTGGACCGCCGCGGCGGTGACTTCCGGGAAAAAGTACATGTCGCTGAAACAGGTAGTGCCGGTTCTGAGCATTTCCGCCAGCGCGAGTTGGGTGCCGTCGTGAACAAAGTCCGAATCCACCCAGCGTTTTTCCGCCGGCCAGATATGATCTTTCAGCCAGCGCATCAGCGGCTGATCGTCGGCGTAGCCGCGCAGCAGGGACATGGCGGCGTGGGTATGCGCGTTGACAAGACCGGGCATGAGCACATGTTGCGGCAAGTCTATGTGCTGACGGGGTGAATATTCCTGCAGAACGCCGTCAGTGGGGTGAATGGATTCAATGCGGCCCTGATTAATGACCAGACTGCAATCCCGGAATACCTTGCCAGCAGGTACAACGGGAATGATCCATTTGGCACTGACAATACAATCGACTGCGGTTGGCAGAGGCATAAAACGGCTGGCCCGGGTGGATGAAACAGCGCGGAGTATACCCATTTCTGCCCGGTCGATCAGGCCTGCGGTTCGCTGGATTTTTGCCGATTCCCTCATTTAAGCTGCTCTGGCGCCAAGATCCCGGCGAATTCGCCAGGTTCTTCCTTCATTAATTTCACGCAGGAGTCTTTATATGCGTTGGCAATCCGGCAGACGCAGTTCCAATATCGAAGATCGCCGCGGCAGCAGTCCCTCGTCGGCCATGGGCGCCGGCGGAGCCGTGATGCTGTTGCGTATTTTGCCTTGGTTGCTGCGCAGTAAAGCCGGCCGCACGGTTTTAGTGATCGGAATTGTGGTTGTGCTGGGTGCGCGCATGTTGGGAATTGATGTGCTGCCTCTTTTATTAGGCGGTGGTACTACCCAGCCAGCGGTGAAGCGTCAGGTGTCACCGGAAGAGGAGGCTCTGGTGGATTTTGTTTCGGTAGTGTTGGCGGATACGGAGACGACTTGGCAGCAGCAGTTCAAGGCCATGGGGCTGACGTACAAAGAGCCAACACTGGTGCTGTTTTCCGGCAGCGTATCGTCGGCGTGCGGTTTGGGGCAGGCGGCGATGGGGCCGTTTTATTGCCCGGCCGATCAGAAGCTCTATATCGATTTGTCGTTTTATCACGATCTGAAAACCCGCCATAACGCGCCGGGAGATTTTGCGCAGGCCTATGTGATTGCGCATGAGGTTGGCCATCATGTGCAGACGTTGCTGGGCATTTCCGGCAAGGTGCATGCGGTGCGGCAGAAATTGTCGGAAAAAGAAGCGAACGTGTTATCGGTCAAGCAGGAGTTGCAGGCGGATTGCTTTGCGGGTGTGTGGGGACATTTCGCAAATACGCAGCGGGAAATATTGGAGGAGGGCGATCTGGAAGAAGCGCTGGTTGCGGCATCCGCCATTGGTGATGATCGTCTGCAGCAGCAGTCGCGGGGTTATGTCACGCCGGATAGCTTTACTCACGGCAGTTCGGAACAGCGGGTGCGCTGGTTCAGGAAAGGTTTTTCCACGGGATCGGTGGAGTCTTGCGATACGTTTAGTGCCGCGCAGCTTTGACTTATTGTCTGAGACCGCTGCGGAGCTCCACCGATGTAGTTCGGGATCGCTGCAAGTACGTCCTGTACGCTCCCTCACCGACGTCCATGTCGGTGAGGGTCCCGAAATACATCGCTGAAACTCCTCCGCTTAGTGCCAGAAATGGGTTCAAAAACAAAACTATAAATGCGTTAGATACTCACTCTTTTATAGCGACGATATTTGGGTGTCCAAAACGTCTTTTCGATTTTGCTCTCCAGAACTTCGTCCGACATTTCCAACGCCAATTCCTGTTGCTGCGCAATTTTGGCGATGCCAAACGCGATCTTTTTGCTCAGTCGCGCCACTTCAGTTAAAGGCGGTAATAAATTTCCGCTGCCGGTATTGGCCAGAGGCGATTCCTCCGCGAGGGTGGTGCTGGCGAGCATCAGCATTTCATCGGTGATTGCGCTGATATTGGCGGCCACCACGCCTAGGCCAATCCCCGGAAAAATATAGGAGTTGTTGCACTGGGCGATGGGGTAGATCTGGTCGTGATAGACCACGGGTGGGAAAGGGCTGCCGGTGGCGACTATGGCGGTGCCATCAGTCCACTCCATCACGTCCTGCGGACATGCCTCGATTTGTTTGATCGGGTTGCTCAGTGGGAAGATGATTGGATGGGTGCAGTGGCGGTTCATGGTGCGGATAACGTCTTCAGTGAAGAGACCGGGCTGCCCGGACACGCCGATCAAAATACCGGGGCGAAGGTTGTCCACCACCTCCAACAGCGACGGGTAGCCGCCTGAGATCGGCCACTCAACGATGGCGGTGCGTGGCTGGCACAGGCGCTGTTGAAAATCCCGTAAACCTTCCATCCCATCCACGAGTAGGCCGTAGCGATCCACCATATAAATCTGGCTGCGCGCCTGCGGCTCGGAAATACCTTCACTGCACATTTGTTTGATGATCTGCTCGGCGATACCGCAACCTGCGGAGCCGGCGCCAACGAAAACCACACGCTGATCCGCCAAACGCACGCCTTTGCTGCGGCAAGCGGCTAGCAGGGTGCCAACGGTAACGGCGGCAGTGCCCTGGATATCGTCGTTAAAGCAGCAAATTTGATTGCGGTATTTCTGCAGCAAAGGCATGGCATTGGGCTGGGCGAAGTCTTCGAACTGCACCAGCACTTTCGGCCAGCGCCGTTTGACCGCCTGAATAAAACTGTCGACGAACGCGCTGTATTCCTCCGGCCCAATACGGGGATGGCGCGCGCCCATGTACATGGGATCGTCCAGCAGCTTTTGGTTATTGGTGCCCACGTCCAGGGTTACCGGCAGCGTGTGTGCCGGGCTGATGCCGCCGCAAACGGTGTAAAGAGTGAGTTTGCCGATGGGAATGCCCATGCCGCCGATGCCCTGGTCGCCAAGGCCGAGTATGCGTTCGCCGTCGGTAACCACAATGACCCGCACATTGCGCTTGGTGGCGTTGTGCAATATGTCATCTATGTGTTCCCGCTCTTCATACGCGATAAATAAGCCGCGGGAGCTTCGGTAAATATCAGAAAACCGCTCACAGGCTTCGCCAACCGTGGGGGTATAGATGATGGGCATCATCTCTTCAAGATGGTCCTGCACCAAGCGGTAAAAGAGAGTTTCGTTTTTGTCTTGAATTGCCCGCAGGTAGATGTGGCGATTCATGGGGGTGTCGCAGCTCAGGTACTGCCGATAGCATCGCTCCGCCTGTTCTGCGATGGTCTCGTAACGCGGATGCAGCAGCCCCGTCAAATTGAACCTCGCCCGCTCCTCTTGAGTAAAAGCGCTGCCTTTGTTGAGCAGGGGGGTGGTGAGTAGAGCGGGGCCGGAGTAGGGAATATAAAGAGGGTAGTCAGCCGATGAATCCGCCATAGGTGAACAGTCTCACGAATTGCCATGAATGAACGCGAATCACCGCACTTTACTCCTCATCCGGTTATAAGCAAACCTCAAAACCTTGCCTTCTGCCCCCTTAAATCAACCCTATTCCAAGTGTTGACTTCACCTCCCCACCTCCCTAAAATGCGCGCTCCTTGTCACCAAGGACCCAGAATTTGGGGCTATAGCTCAGCTGGGAGAGCGCAACTCTGGCAGTGTTGAGGTCAGCGGTTCGATCCCGCTTAGCTCCACCAAATCCGTGCAGGTTAGCGTAAGGATGCGCTGACTGCACAAAAGTGCACAACGTGCTGCACAAAGTCATAATTTCCCTCCAATCATTAATTCAGTAAATACGACACCAACCTCTTTATAAGTCGGTTTGTGCTCGGCCATATACGTTTTCGTTACTCGCACATTGGTATGTGCCGCAAGGTGCTGAAGCTCTTCGATATCGTGCCCAGCGTCCTGCGCAATATGAAGTGATAGTCCGCGAATTTCATGAATAGTTGCCGGTGAGCGATCTTCCGAAATTCCTCGATATACGCCTGAATAATCTCGCGCCTGGTCGAACAACGTAATCAGGTGTCGCGGCAGCAATTGATATGGGTGTTCTTTCACTTCGCTTTTTCTGACGGCCGCGTGTTTGTGTGAAATCAGGAACGGGCAGCGGCGGTGCCTCATGCTCAGTTCACGGGACCGCTTCACCAGCGAGT
>JBQGED010000098.1:0-11419 GCA_052039425.1 Sphingobacterium griseoflavum
GCGGTGAAATCCACCAATACAGGCTGACCATTACCGAGCAGTTCTTCCACCAGTTCTTTGGAGAAGGCTTGCCAACCGTCATCAGTGGTGCGCAGCTCTGTTCCTATCCACGCCACCGAAATCGCGCAAGCGGCGGCGGCCATACCGCTCACCTGAACCAGTCGGCGCCAGAGGGCGCTTTGCGGCAGGTTCTGGAACAGCCAGATCGCCAGTACTAGCGCCACCGCGCCGACGGCCAGATAGAACACTCCTACCACGCCGACCTGACGGCCGAATACATAGAGTAACCAGGCTGCAGTGATGTACATGGGGAAGGCGAGGAACTCCTTGAACTTCTCCATCCACACTCCAGGCCGCGGCAGCATGTTGGCGAGCTTGGGGCTGTAGCTCAGCAACAGGAACGGCAGCGCCATACCGAAACTGAGGGCGATAAAAATGGAGAGCGCCACCAGTGGCGGCTGTGTCAGGGCAAAACCGAGGGCTGGGGCCATCAAGGGACCGGTGCAAGGGCTGGCAACCAGAGCGGCGAGCACGCCGGTAAAAAAGGAGCCGCGCAAGCCATTCTGCGTGGTGAGCCCCTGGCCGACGCCCATCAAACTGGTACCGAAATAGATCATGCCAGACAGGCTCAAGCCCATCACCAGAAACAGATAAGCCATCAGTGCCACGAAGGTCGGTGACTGCAGTTGAAAACCCCAGCCGGATTGTTCGCCAGCCGCCTTGGCTATCATGATCACCGCCGCGGCGACCACAAAGGAGCCAACCACTCCCAGGGTGTAGGCCCAGCCGTGCAGGTGGTGGCGGTGAGCGCTGCCGCTGCTTGAGGCAAAACTCAGAGCCTTAAGTGACAGCACCGGAAAAACGCAGGGCATAAGGTTGAGGATCATCCCGCCGAGCAGGGCAAACACCAAATACATACCGTAGGACGTGAGGCCGCCCGTCCCGCCACCGGCGCTTGCACCTGAAGAGGTGCCGCCTCCGGCTGGGCCCCCGGCATTCGCGGCGGTTTCGATGGCGGTGCCGAAATGGCGATTGATTTGAAATGTGCGGGTGTTGGGGGCGTAACAAAGGCCGGCCTCGGCGCAGCCCTGGGATCTGACGCTGAGAATGAATTCGTCAGGCATATTGGCGATGGGGACGCTGACGCGGGTGGAGGTATAAAAAACGTCAACCTCCTTGCCTTCATACTCGTCGTATTTGGCGAGACCTTTTTCGATCTGCGGAGACAGCGTGCGGGAGGCATCGCCCGCTTTGGCGGTCACTTTGAACTTGTCGCGGTAGAGGTAGTAACCGGGCGCTATGGTCCAGTCGAGCTGCACCGCTTCATCTTCCACTAACACCGATAGCCGATATGCCTCTTCCACCGGCAGAAAGCCGCCACTGTTGTTGAGCGCGCCCAGATCGAGTCCGCTTGCGCGGGTAGTGGTGGCGCTACAGATAACCAACAGAAGTGCGAGCAGGTGCAACAGTTTGTTCATGGATCTGGAATTCTCACAGCATTTGACTGGGGTTTCGGCATTATAGCCAGCATCAGAAGCAGACGAACCTTATCAGCAATCCGCTCAGACGCCGGATCGCGCCGCTGAGTTCCAGTTGAACCCCGTCGCGGGGAGGGAATATTTGAAATGATTCCCAGTTCTTTTATCTTCGGTCTCAAATCCTTACACTGCCCCCCGCGTATTCTGCCCAACCGGATGTTCCTATGTGGAATCTGCACACCCGCCTTATTTGTTCATGTTGCTTGACCGCATTGCTCAACGCTTGTGGCGGCGCACCGGTAAAACCTTCCACCGCCCCCGTGGTGGAGGCCGCGCCGACTCTCCCAGCTCCCACCACGCGCAGCGCGCGGGAGCGCACCATAGACGCGCTGTTGAGTGAGGCCGAAGCGGCTATTCGCCAGGGACGCTACGCCCTGCCGGCTCACGACAATGCTTACGACCGATTTCGCGCTGTGCAAATGCTCGACTCCGATAATCAGCAGGCGCAGAGTGGATTGCAGAGCATCCTGCTGATCTATGTGGATCGAGTGCAGCAATCCCTCACTGCCGGGCGGTTGCATGCGGCGGCCGCCGATCTGCGTCAGGCCAAGCATATGTTTCCGGGTGCCGAACTCCTGGGTCCGCTGCAGGCCGAAGTGGATCGGCGGGCGAAATCCGCCGCCGTCGCCGCCAAAACGCCAGTGCCCACCGACGGACGCGAACGCATCAAATTGCCGGAGCAGGCGCTGGCGCAAAGATCCGAGGATGTAAAACAGATGCTTGAGCAGGTTGGTAAGCGGGTCAGTCAATCTGATGAATCGGTCATGATCTACGCGCGCAATGATGCCGAGGGCCGCTGGATTTACAAAACCATGAAAGATGCGGTCGGGGATTACCGTATTCGTGGCGATATCCGCATCAGCCGCCAGCCCGCTCTCGAAATTCTTTCACCCATGGAGTAATCCGAATGCCCTTATTGCGAACGGCGGCCGCTGCTCTGGCGGCCCTGATGTTGCTGACTGCCTGTGGCAAACAGGCTGAACCGAGCTGGCGGGTCAGCGACGTTCATATGAATGCCATGCCGCCCGGTCAAACCCGCGCGGCCGTCTATCTCAAGCTGGAGAATCCCGCCTCACGCGAGCGTATGATCCAGTATGTCGCGACGCCAATCGCTGGAACTACCGAAGTGCATCGACATTTTTATGAGGATGGCATGATGAAGATGCGCGCTGTGCCCCACGCGCGCGTCGCTGCACAATCTACGCTTGAATTTAAGCCCGGTGGTTATCACATCATGTTATTGGATGTTGCCGAGGTGCCGGAGGTCGGCAGTCGCTTTCCTCTCACGTTTGAGTTTGATGGGGGTGAGCGGCTGGAGGTTGAAGTTGAAGTGCGTCCACGTTGACGAGCGCGCAGATAACGGTAGCCACATCAGATAGGAGAGCCTTATGTTCAAACGAATCCGCCAGCGCTGGCAGAGCACCAGCAGTGCGTTACTGGAAGAGGGGCGGGAATTGGGTGCCGATATCACTGAAGACCGCCATTGGTTGAAAGCGGTTTTATGGCTGGTACTGGGGCTATTGGTCATCCTGTTTGGCATCGGTATCTATTGGAGCTCTGAACCGGCGGTGTTCCCAGTCCAGCCGGCCGCGCAAGGCGGCAGCGCTGCTGGCACTCAAGCTAGCTCCCAGAATCGGGTCACCGGCGTGGCCACCACCTCCGCACTTATTCAGGTGACGGAAACCCTGCTGGATAAGCGCGGCGGCTACCTCACCAACGATCTGGTACCCCCCGGAGTCTGGCTCGACAATATTCCCAATTGGGAGTACGGCGTGCTGGTGCAAGTGCGCGATCTGGCGCGGGTGATGCGTGAGTCCTACAGCCGCTCGCAATCTCAGTCCGCAGAGGACTCCGCCTTGAAGGATGCTGAAGCGCAATTCAATTTCAATCGCAACAGCTGGATTCTGCCCGCCACGGAAGACGAGTACCGCCGCGGTATCGCCTATTTAAAGGATTATCGCAGCCGGCTGGTCGACGATAATGAGCAGAATGCGCAATTTTATGCCCGCGCCGACAACCTCCGCTTCTGGCTGGGAACCGTGGAAACCCGCTTAGGCAGCCTGTCGCAGAAGTTGAGCGCCAGCGTGGGCCAGCGCCGTCTCAATACAGATCTGGCCGGCGAAAAGGCGGCCCGCCAGTCGACGGCGACGCCCAGCGAGTTTGAAGTCAAAACCCCTTGGAACGAAGTGGACGACGTGTTCTATGAAGCCCGAGGCGCCGCCTGGGCGTTGATCCATTTTTTGCGTGCGGCGGAAATCGATTTTGCCGATGTGCTGGCGGACAAGAATGCGCGGGTGAGTTTTGAGCAGATTATTCGCGAGCTTGAAGGAACCCAGGAAAACCTGCGTTCTCCGATCATTCTCAACGGCAGCGGCTTTGGCATGTTGGCCAACCACTCTCTGGTCATGGCCAACTATATCTCCCGCGCCAACGCCGCCTTGATCGACTTGCGGGAGCTGCTGTCCCGTGGGTGATCATTGATCAGGCGTGCAGCAGCGGCTGGTGTTGCTCCGGTCGCAGCCGCGGGCCGAATTGGCTGACCACTTGCGCCGCCGCGCGGACGGCGAATGCTCCCGCTTCCGCGTAATCCTGGCCATGGGTAATGGCATTGAGAAACGCCCCGGCAAACATATCGCCGGCACCGTTGGTGTCCACCGCGACAACCTTGGGCGCGGGCACAGAGATTAGACGCTCGCCATCGAATATGGCCGCACCTTCACCGCCGAGAGTGACAGCGAAGGTTTTGGCCACCTTGCGCAGAGCTGCACAGGCATCTTCGAGATTGTGGGTCCGGGTAAATTGCAGAGCCTCGGCGCGGTTGCAGAACAATAAATCGATATCCTCTCCAACCATGCTGCGCAGATCCTCGTAAAAGTATTCGACAATGGCTGGATCCGACAAGCTGACGGCGGTTTTGACAGCGTGTTGTTTGGCGATCTCACGCAGGCGTATGGCCGCGTCCCGGCCCGTGGGTGACGTGACTAAATATCCCTCAATATAGACATATTTCGACGCTTTCAGCGCCTCTTCGTCAATTTCCGCCCGAGAGAGGGTGGCGCTAATGCCGAGGAAGGTGTTCATAGTGCGCTCGGCGTCTGGAGTGATCATCACCAGACATTTACCGGTGATACCGGACGGCTGTCCCAGGCGCTCGGGGTAGGCAACCCCCGCCTTGGCGAGATCGTTGAGATAGAAGCGGCCGTTTTCATCATCGGCGACTTTGCAGCTGTAAAACGTTTTGGCACCGAAGTACTGCGCAGCAATGATGCTGTTGGCCGCGGAGCCACCGCTCGCGCGGGATGCATGGCAGAGGTGGCCTTCCAGGTGGCGCAGCAAGGTGTGTTGGCGAGCTTCGTCTACGAGGGTCATGACGCCTTTTTCTACCCCGAATGCTGCCAGATCCGCATCGCTTACGGTGATTTCGGTGTCGACCAGAGCGGCGCCCAGGCCGTAGATGTCATAGATTGGCAATTTGTATCTCCTGTGATGGGTGCCTAAGATTTAAGCTGTGTGAATGATTTTTATATCGATCGATGCGCTAGAGTAGTGACGCTATGCATGAGTTAGCATATTTCTTGCCTATGCATCGCTTTTAGCGTGCCGCAGCTGCGGCTCCGGGTTGGGATATCTCTGCAATTCTTTGCCACCGTGCTCGCTGGTGGCCAACGGAACACACCGTATGTCACGTTTAATAAGAAATGATCCTTCCACAGCGAAAGCTGAAGTCGATGCGGCACCTGCCGTGCCGCTGACCAGTGAGCATATCGTCACGCATCTAAAGAAATGCCAGGCGCTGGCAAGCGAGCACGCCAAGGTAGCCTTTCAGCTTTACCTGCGCAATCTGGATGAGGCTTTTAGTCAGGAAATGGACTCGGCCAAGTCAAACCAGGAGGTTTCGGAGATCAGTGGCATCCAACGTCTGTTCCGTCGCAGCCAGCATGAGCTGGAGCGGTATTACTGTGGTTATATCGCCGAGGGCTTCGTCAAATTCAAGAAAAAGGAGCTGCACACTGAATTGCAAAGCGGTGGAGGCGGTGGTGAACTCTCCCTGGTCGACAATGACGAACTGGAGGAAACCATCACGCTATCTACCATGGTTCAGAAGGTCGATGTGCTTTACGCCGAGCCGATCTGGGCGCTCAACCAGCGCTTCGCCATCCTTAACGGCGGTGAGCAGGTGATCGAGGCAAGCAATCCGGCGGCGCCTATCCAGTTATGTGAGTCTCTGCGCCGTGCGTTGCGGTTGATTCCACTCACTTCCAAAACCAAAAACACCGCTTACCGCGTCTACGAACAGCGCCTGTCACAGCTGGCGAAAAATGTTATCGACGATATCAACGAGTATCTGAAAAAAGCGGGAGTATTGCCCAATCTGCGCTATAACCCGCCGCGGGTGAGCGCAGCCCAGGCGCGCAGTGGCGATGCTGGTCCGGTGGGAGCGGGTGCGGCGGCAGTGCCGCCACAGGGCCTGCCCCTCGCCTATCACGGTGCCATCCCCGTTCCCGATCCCAGCTTGCCGTCGGCGCAGTATCAAAGCGCTTTGCTCCAGGCTATCCGGGGCCTACAAATCAGCATGCGCGGCGATGCGCCAGCTGGGGGACCCGGGGGCGAGGGCATTAGAATCGCGACTACCGAACATCCCTTTGCAGCCTTTGTTCCGGGTAGTGGCCCGATTGGGCCGGGCTTTGTGATATCGGCCGATCAGCTGATGGGCGCGCTGCAGGCGCTGCAGGGCTCCGCAGCTGGGGTCGTTGGCTCTCCTCTCGATACGGGTGCACTGCCACCTGTGGATCTCGGTCAGGTGCTGTCGTCTCTGGCGCAGCAGTTTCAACAGTCGAAGGCTACCCGCGACAGCAAGGTGTCACCGGCGGATATGCACACTATTGACCTGGTCGGCATGGTGTTTGAGTACATGTTGAAAGATGAAAACCTGCCGGACTCCATCAAAGCACTGCTCAGCTATATGCACACGCCGTTTCTCAAACTGGCATTTATCGACCCCGGCTTTTTCGAGCAGCCAGAACACCCGGCGCGCATGCTGCTCAACAGCCTGGCGGAGGCGGGCATCCGCTGGGTCGGTAACGATGGCACCGTGCAGCACGATATGTACAACAAGATCAAGGATGTGGTGGACCGGGTTCTGCGCGATTTCAAAAACGACGTGCGCGTGATTGCCGAGCTGCTGCTGGAGTTCAATACCTACACCAAGAACATCATCCGCCGCCAGGAGTTGATGGAAAAGCGCGCGGCGGAAAAAGCCCAGGGCGAGGAGCGTCTGCGCGAGGTCAAGCTGCGGGTCAATGAAGAGGTCCGCAAACGCACCGACGACAAAGAACTGCCCTCCGCGGTGCTGCTCTTTGCGCTGCAGCCCTGGTCGGACTACATGTCCTTTGCTCTGCTGCGCTATGGCGAAAAATCGGAAAAATGGGCCAACGCCCTGGCCGTGGTGGACGACCTGCTCTGGGTGATCGAGCCCAAGTCCACCTCCGCCGATCTCGGGCGCCAGGCGGAATTGGCGCCCGCGCTGCTGCGCGATATAGAAGCGGGTTTCGAAACCATCGGCTACGACCAGGTCAAAGGCAGAAAGCTGTTGGAGGCTGTTTCATCGCTGATCGAAATGGCGCAGCAGAAGAAAAAGGCCGAGCCTGCGCCCGCGCCTATGCGTGACAAGCTGGAAAAGATCGCGGCGGAGAAGGCCGGCCACACGGTGGAAGAGACCGATATTTCCAAGGAGGAGGAGAAGATTGTCGAGAACCTCAAGCTAATCGAATTCGGCACTTGGTTTGAATTCGAAGGCGGGCGGCGCTTAAAGATCGCCTGGTACAACGCCCGCACATCGCATTACATGCTGGTGGATCAAATGGGTAAGAAGGTCGCGATGATGTCTGGCTTGGAGATCGCACGTGAAATGATTGCAAAGCGGGCTAAAATTATTGCTGGTAGTTCCAAACCGTTTTTTGAGAGGGCGTTGGAAAATATCTTCCAAAAACTGAACGCCCAGGCTGAAGCCCAATCTGGAGGCACAGAGCGTGAACCTAAGTAACCGCAGTAGTGGCAGTGAAAAACGCACCCAGGTGCGCATCCCCATTGATGATGAAATCTGTGTGCGCGACACCGTGTCAGGCATGGAACTCGGCACTCTGGCCAATGTGCATGATGCCGGCTTCATGGTCATCAGCGACGGCGGGCTGAAGGAGGACAACCTCTACCAGGTCGCCTTTGAAGTCAATTCGGGACGCCCAACCATCACCCTCGGCGCCGAGTGTCTGTGGATTAGCGAAACCGGTACCGGCGACCAGGTTTGGGCGGGGTTTCAGATCATGGATCTGTCCGAGGAAGCGCGCCAGCAAATTGCCCAGCTGCTGACGCAGTATCAGGAATAATTCTTTATCTGCCATCTTTGCACATGTGCGAAGTGGCGGATGATTTAAGGGTTGTCCGGCATTGAGGTCCAGGCTTTAATACGGAGCCTCGCGCTCCTGCCGGACTGGACCTTATGTATCAGCTGCATATCACCAATAAAAATTATTCCTCATGGTCACTGCGCCCCTGGCTGTTGCTGCGCCATCTGGGTATTCCCTTTCGTGAACAAATCCATCCGTTTCCCGAATCCGCGGTGTGGGAGACCTTTCGTCACTTTTCCCCCAATGGTCGTGTGCCCTGTCTGGTCGATGGCAGTCGCGTTATTTGGGATTCTCTCGCCATCACGGAATACCTCGCCGAAGGGCACCGCGCGGTGTGGCCGGCTGACCGCGACGCCCGCGCCTGGGCGCGCAGCGCGGCGGCGGAAATGCACTCCGGTTTTCAGGCGCTGCGCAATCAATGTGGGATGAGCTGCGGTGTGCGAGTGGCATTGCGCGATTTGCCGGCGGATTTGCGCAAGGACGTGGCTCGCGTGGATGAGCTTTGGTGTGAGGGCCTGCAGCGGTTCGGCGGACCATTCCTCGCAGGTAGCGCATTTACTGCAGTAGACGCCTTCTTTGCCCCGGTGGCCTTCCGTGCGCAGACCTACAACCTACCGCTGTTTGAAACCGCAGCAGCCTATCGCGATCAGTTGCTTTCCCTACCGGCGATGGGGGAGTGGTACGAGGCAGCGCTTCGGGAGACGTGGCGCGAACCCGGCCATGAAGCGGAAATTCTCGCCGCCGGCAACTTGGTTGCCGATCATCGTCACAGCGCCTGACAGGAGCAGTTATGACAGGCAAACAATTGCGCTGCCATTTGCTGGTGGCGTTGCTGGGGGTGGTGCTGCAGGTCGCCGCCGCAGATACTGCTGTAGTGACCGATCAGCCGCCCGAGGCACCCGTGGTGCCCAATCCGACCACCGAGGAGAAAAATCTGGTGTTGCAGCGGTTTAAGGAAGAGCAGCGCCTGCTGGACAACAGCTTTGCCATCACGCCGCACAATATCAACTACCTTTTGCCCCTGAGCCACACCGATCGTACCAACGATGCGCCCTTCGCCGAGAACGAGCAGGAGTTGCAGCACACGGAGGTGGAGTTTCAGGTGAGTTTCAAGGTGGCAGTCAATGAAAAACCGCTGTGGGGCGACAACGGTTTTATCTATTTCGCCTATACCGCCAGGTCATTCTGGCAGGCGTACAACACCAGTGAGTCCAGCCCGTTTCGCGATACCAACCACGAGCCGGAAGTATTCCTCACCTTCACCACGCCATACCATGCATTTGGCGCCGAGGTGCCGGTGGTGAGTTTTGGTCTGTCCCATCAAAGCAACGGCCGCCCGGGTATACAGTCGCGCAGCTGGCATAGGATCTATGCGCGGGCGACGTTGGAGTACGAGAAGTATTACTTCAGCTTCAAACCTTGGTGGCGCATTCCGGAGCGCGACAAGCGGGGGCCGGACGACGCCAAAGGGGACGACAACCCGGACATCCACAAATATCTTGGCTACTTTGAGCTGCGCGGCTTTCGCCGTTACGGCGACAACGAGCTGAGCATCATGGTGCGCAACAACCTCAACAGCGATAACAAGGGCGCCATCGAATTCGGCTACAGCTATCCCTTTGCCAAAACAAAGCGGGGATATATCCAGTTATTCCACGGTTATGGCGACACGCTGCTGGATTACAACCACCGTACCACCCGTGTTGGCATCGGCATCATGCTGAACAACTGGCTGTGAGACGCCGGACCTAGGCGGGTCCGGGAGATGTAGGATCAGAGGGTTTTGAAAACCGCGCGGGCGGCGGCAAGGGTGAACTCAATATCGTCCGCCGTGTGGGCGGCGGACATAAACGCGGCTTCGTAGGAGGCTGGCGCCAAGTTCACGCCCTGCTGCAGCATACCGTGGAAGAAGCGGTTGAAGCGCGCGGTGTCGCAAGCCATTACCTGACGGAAATTGCTGACGCTGGCCGCATCCGTGAAAAATCCGCCCCACATGGTGCCCACATGATTGGTGGTGAAGGGGATCCCCGTCTCCTGGGCGACTTGGCGCAGACCGGTCACCAAGGCGGTGGTAGCGGCAAATAGCGGTTCGTAGAATCCGGGGGTTTGGATCTTTTTCAAGGTCGCAAGGCCGGCCGCCATGGCCACTGGGTTGCCGGACAAGGTGCCCGCCTGATACACAGGTCCAAGGGGCGCTATATGATTCATCACATCCTTGCGACCACCAAACGCGCCCACCGGCATGCCGCCGCCGATGACTTTGCCAAGGGTGGTGAGGTCGGGCTTGATGCTGTAATACCCCTGGGCGCCCGCCAAGCCGAGGCGGAATCCGGTCATTACCTCATCAAATATCAGCAGCGCGCCACACTGGTTGCAAACCTCGCGTAACGCTTCCAGAAAGCCCGGTGCCGGTGGGATGCAGTTCATATTGCCGGCCACCGGCTCGACGATGATGCAGGCGATTTGGTCGCCGATGCTCGCAAAGGTCTTTTTCAGCTGGTCGATATCGTTGTAGTTCAGCGTCAATGTGTGTTCGGCCAGACTCGCCGGAACCCCGGGAGAGCTGGGTACGCCAAGGGTGAGGGCGCCGGAACCGGCTTTGACCAACAGGGAATCGGAATGGCCGTGATAGCAGCCCTCGAATTTGACGATTTTGTCGCGCCCCGTGAAGCCGCGCGCCAAACGGATGGCGCTCATGGTGGCTTCAGTGCCGGAGCTGACAAAGCGCACCAGCTCGATGCTGGGGATTATCTTGATAATTTCCCGCGCCAGCTCAGTTTCGATTTCCGTTGGTGCGCCGAAGCTGAGTCCCGAGCGTGCTTTGGCGATCACCGCCTCCAATACGTCCTCGTCCGCATGACCGAGGATCATGGGACCCCAGGACAACACGTAATCGACATAGCGTTTGCCATCGCTGTCGTAGAGGTAGGCGCCCTTGGCGCGCTCGATAAAGATAGGTTCTCCGCCCACGGCTTTAAACGCTCGCACCGGGGAGTTCACGCCGCCCGGGATTACCGCCTGGGCTTCAGCAAAAAGTTTATTCATAGTCGGTTGGATGGCTCGTGCGGGGCGGCTGCGCCCCGGCATTGGTGGTACGCCGCCAGCAGGTCTGCGGCAGCGGTGGATACATCGTCGGTGCCGAACAAGCTGTGGCAGACCGCCAAGGTCTGCGCTCCGGCCTGTAGCAGCGGCGCCATATTATCCCTGCGGATTCCGCCGATGGCGACTATCGGCAAACCAATTTCTGCGACCGCTTGTTGCAGGACTTCAATGCTTGCGGCGCCGGCAAGAGGTTTGGTGTTGGAGGAGTAAAAGCGCCCGAAAGCGACATAACTGGCGCCCTCGTCCCGCGCTTGCCGCGCCAAGGTGATATCAGCGTGGCAGGTGACGCCGACGATGGCGCTGTCGCCGAGCAGACGACGGGCTTCCGGAACGGAACCATCTCCCTGGCCGAGATGGACACCGTGAGCGCCACAG
>JBQGED010000099.1:0-4951 GCA_052039425.1 Sphingobacterium griseoflavum
CAGCCATTTTTCCCTGCTGCACCATTCCTTAAAACTTTCCGCATTGAGTTCAGTGCCTCACCATGTGGTGGTTCAGCACGAGGACCTGGAGCTGCTCCGCCATTTCGCCGACCGCAGCACCCGGTTTTATTCGTCAGAGGACGTTCTGCCTGACACCGTGGAAAAGCGCCGCAATGACGCGCGCGCCTGGCAGCGGCGCCTGGGGCGCAACGCCACCCGCATTTCTGGCAGCCTCGCCCGCCATATCAACTGGCCGGATTGGGTGCGCTACACCGGCTGGCACACCCAGCAGCTCACCAAACTGGCATTTGTGGCGGCCAGTGAAGTGGATACGGTGGTGGTAATGGACAGCGACGTGATTGTCACACCCCATGCGCAGGCGACTGATTTTCTCAACCCCGGTCAGATCGTGTGTTATCGCGACGAGCGTCCGGGCGATTCCTTGCGCGGCAAGGTACTGCACTGGCAGCAGACCGCCTGCCGTTTGTTGGGTGATCCCTTCGTTGCGGGTGCGACTTTCGACGGCTATTACGACACGCCCTTCGTGATGCACGCGCCGACGGTGCGGGCGCTACTGGCTTGGTTGGAGCAGCGCTACGGCCAGCCCTGGTGGCGCACTCTGGTCCAACAGCCGCCGCGGCAGTGGTCGGAATTCGGCATCTACAAACAGTTTCTGCGTCGCCATCAAGACGAGCCGGTGGATTGGCGCGGCGCGGACATCATGGGCTATCTGTTTGACGCCCAGGATATAACCCACCTCGCCCGCCGCTTCGCGGACCTTATGGAACAGCAGAAATCCCACTGCATCACCATCCACTCCCAAAGCAGCGGCCGCCAGTTGTGGACGGCGGATGCCTACGTCGATGCGATTCGGCGGGAGCTGGAATCAGCCTACGCTGACCGTCTTTAGTCATTCCGTTGGCGCTTGGTCAGTGCCCCCGCATTTATTACCTTTTTTTAGGCGATTTTTTGACAATCTGCCCATTTCTTGAATTTCTACACACATAAAACCGTATGTGGGTGTTATTTTCCCAAATAAGAGCATTTTTCTGACTGTGCGGTTCAGCCACCAATTCCAAAATACAAATGCACAGCGGAAGGATTCTATAAAAAGTCCAATAAGGACGTACTCCAAGAGGTTTATATGCGCATACCAATGACCCTGCCGGCGCTTCTGGCGCTCGGGCTGCTTACCGCCTGTGGCGGCGACGGCGGCTCCTCCGGCTCAAGCTCCAGTTCATCCAGTTCCAGCTCTTCCAGTTCAAATTCTTCAAACTCTTCCAGCTCCTCCTCAAGCTCTTCCAGTTCGGGCGGCAGCGAGGCGGGCGGCTTGGTCGTGAACGAAATTGTGGCCAAATCCGCGACGCCGGATCATCTCGCCGGCAACGACTGGATTGAGCTCTATAACGCCGGTAGCGCCAGCGTTAATTTGTCCGCTTACACCTTGGCTGACAGCGATGATGTCCCCGCTTCTCTGCCAGCGATCTCTCTGGCACCCGGCCAATACCTCGTCATAGCCGCAGCCGATAAGGACGACGCCAACCCGCCGGCTCCTTCAGTGCCCTTCAAACTGGGCGGCACCGATGTCGTCAGTCTGTATCAGGGTGATCGTTTGATCAGCAGCTTGTCCTGGATGGAAGGTGACGCGCCGGAAGGCAGCAGTTTTGGTTTGCTCAACGGCACTGCGCAAATACTGGAACCCACTCCTGGCGCTGCCAATAAGCAGAAAGCGGACAACCCCGGCGGCATAGTGCGTGGCAAGCCCACGGGCAATTCGCCGTTGCGCATCAGCGAAGTAGTCGCCCAGTCAGACCGGCAGGCCTTCTATGATGGCGCCGACTGGATCGAACTGGTGAACACCGGCACCACTGCGGTCAACCTCGGCGATTTCCGCCTGACCGATGACAGCAGCCCGCTGGAAAACCTCCCCGCCAAAAGCTTGAATCCCGGTGCACGCATTGTGGTGATTGCCGGCGGCTCTGCGCCTAGCGAGGGCACGCCGCATGTGACCTTTGGTCTCGGTCGCGAGGATTCCATATCCTTGTTCCGCGGCGATGAAGAAGTCGATTACGTGGTATGGGGACGCGATCAAAGTAAAAACGGTCGCAGCTATGGTCGTGTGAATGACAGCGGCGAATTCCAGGAGCTCTACCCCACGCCCGGATATGAAAACGTCGCCTACGTATTGTTTGATCGCACCAAAGTATTCACCGCGCGCGTCGATATTTCCCCGGCAACTTGGCAGTCCATGGTGAGCGCCCGCCAGGAGGTGTATTACCAGGCGAATTTCGAGTTGAACGGCGCCAAGATTGAAAACGTCGGCTTCCGCATTAAAGGCCAGGGGTCACTATTTTCCATTCCCCAAAACTCCAAACGCTTTGGTTTCAAGGTCGATATGAACCGCTATGTCGATCAGAAATTCATGGGCATGAAAATGCTCGTATTCAATCAAAGCTTTTCTGACCCATCCTTTATGCGCGATCTGCTCGCCTATGACTTGATGCGCGATGCCGGCGTGCCGGCACCGGAAATTTCCTACGTGGATCTCTACGGGGCCGGCGAACATCTCGGCTTGTATCAAATGATCGAGATGATGGACTCGGAATTTGTCGAAAAACATTTTCCGGAAGATGAAGATGACCAAGGCGATTTGCACAAAGGTGAATTGCTGCAACGCCTAACACTCAGTGGCAACACTTACGCGAATTATCGTGAGGGTCTGCCGCTGGAAAATAATTCTTCGACGGTGGGTACTCCGAATGAAGGCGCGGCGCTGGTGCGCTTTATTCAGGACATCAACAGCGGCGACACCGCTCTGGCGCGTTCGCGGGTGGATATCGATCTCACCATTAAATATCTGGCCGCGCTGGTACTGACCGGTAATCTCGACAGTCCGAACGGTGCAACGGCAAATAATTTTTATCTCTACGAGCGCCGCAGCCAAAACACCTTCACCTACCTGCCCTGGGATTTCAATTTAGGCTTTGGTTTGTGGGGCAACGGCCCCGCGCCGAACCTGGGCACGGGCGGTGGCGGTTTTGGCGGCGGTGGCTTCGGTGGTGGTGGTTTTGGAGGTGGTGGATTTGGCGGCGGCTTCGGTGGAACCACTCAACCGGTGCAATACGCCTGCCGTATCACCAACCATGTGATCGACAACCCGGTGCACGATGGTATTCCAACGCGCCCGATGCTGGATGTAATTTTGAAAGACCCGGCGCTGCTTGAGCGCTATCACGCGGAATTGCGCCGTCTGATCGAAAACTATTACAACCCGCAGGTGATGCGCACCAAAATCGAAGGCCTTGCGACTTTGATCGATTCCTATGTGCGCAACGACCCGACCAAATTCTTCACCTATGAAGAATTCCGCCAGGCCCTCGACCAAGGCCTGCCCGCCAACAGCAATATCAGCGGCGGACGCGGCGCGAATATTTATGGACCTGACCCAGGTTTGCTGAAATTTATTTCCGAAAAATCCAGCAATATCCTCAGTCAGTTGAATGGTCAGCTGCCGTCAGCCAACGCGGGTGGCACCGTGGGATCCTGCCCTCCGGGAACCTGATCGCAGTCCAAGGGTTCTGTAAAAAAGCCGGCATTAGCCGTAATGCCAGTAAGTTAAGCCAAAAGCCTACTGATAAGCAGAGAGATAGACGACAATCCTGTGATCGCAAGGTCACAGGATTTTTTTATGTTTTTGAGTCAAGCGCTGGAACGAATTTATTCCTTCTCCCCCGAAAGTTTCAGCAGCCTCGCAGATGTATTGTCTCCCGAGTTACTTGCGCAGTGCCTTGAACATTCAGGGATCGTCACCGTGCGTCTCCGGCGATTACCCATGGAAATGGTCATTTGGAGTGTGGTGGGAATGGCCTTGTTTCGCCATATGCCGATGAGCCAGATCGTCAATCAGTTGGACATCCTGCTTCCAGGCAATCGTCCCTTTGTGGCGCCCAGTGCGGTGGTACAAGCAAGGCAGCGCCTGGGTGCAGAGGCGGTCAAGCAGGTTTTTGAGCAAACCCAGGCGCTGTGGCATGCGAAAACACCACACCCGAATTGGTGCGGTTTGCGGCTGCTGGGAGTGGATGGTGTGGTTTGGCGTACACCGGATACGCCCGAAAACCAAGCAGCGTTTGCGCGTACCGCCAATGCGCAAACGGAATCGCTTTATCCTCAGGTGCGCATGGTGTGCCAGATGGAACTCACCAGCCATTTACTGACAGCATCCGCTATCGATAGCGTAGCGGCTAACGAGATGACACTGGCGGCAGAATTAATTGATCAAACACCCGATCAGTCGTTAACACTCTTCGATAAAGGCTTTTACTCACTGGGTTTATTGCATCGATGGCAGTCCACAGGGAGTGAACGTCACTGGTTGTTGCCCTTAAAGAAAGGCACTCAATACCGAGTTGTGAAGCAACTGAGTCCAGATGACGCACTAATTGAACTCTCGTCATCCCCGCAGGCGCTCAGCAAATGGCCTGGGCTGCCGGCCACTCTGGAAGCACGCCTCGTCAGCAAAACGATCAAGGGCAAGTCGGTACAGATCTTAACGTCCATGCTGGATAAGAAGCGATTTCCTGCAACCGACATTGTGGATCTCTATGGGCATCGCTGGGAAATTGAGCTGGGTTATCGGGAGATGAAGCAATACCTGCTGCAAAACCGTTTAACGCTGCGGAGTAAAACACCGGAGCTGGTGCGGCAGGAGTTGTGGGCGGTGTTGCTTGCCTACAATTTACTGCGCTTTCAGATGGGACAAATGGCGTATTCGCTCAAAGGAATAGAGCCCAATGAGCTGAGTTTTTCACAAGCGACCGCCTTTCTTATTAAAGAGTTAACCCTAATGCCCTTCGTATCGCCTGGGAGAATTCCTGAAGTACTGCGAGATATGTTGTCTATGGCAAAAGCATTCGTCTTGCCCCATCGCCGGGACCGGCACTACCCCAGAGCA
>JBQGED010000100.1:0-4955 GCA_052039425.1 Sphingobacterium griseoflavum
GGCAACGCGAGATTGACCACATTGAGGCGATAGTAGAGGTCCTCGCGGAACTGATTATTCTGAATGGCTTCCACCAAATTGCGGTGGGTGGCTGAGAGAATGCGTACATTGATAGCGCGGTCTTTGGTGCCGCCCACCGGACGCACTACTTTTTCCTGCAGCACACGGAGCAATTTCGCCTGCAGCGGCAACGTCATATCGCCCACTTCGTCGAGAAACACCACCCCGCCTTCCGCCGCCACGAATAATCCTTCGTGATCCCGGCTGGCGCCGGTGAATGAGCCTTTGACGTGGCCGAACAGTTCGGACTCGAGCATTTCGCTGGGTATCGCACTGCAATTGATGGCGATAAAAGGTTTGTCGGAGCGGCGGCTCTGTTGATGTAAAGTGCGGGCAAGCACCTCCTTCCCGGTACCGCTTTCGCCGCTAATTAACACGTTAACGTCGCTAGCGGCCAGCAGATGGGCTTGTTCGAGCAGTTGGTACATTTTGGCGCTGCAGGTATTGAAATTCTGCGCCCAGGACTGCTTGTCGCGGGGGGTTTCGTGCTGGTTGCTTACCGCTTGATTGAGGGTGGTGATCAGCTCTTCTTTGTCGACGGGCTTGGTGAGGAAGGAGAATACGCCTTTTTGCGTTGCCTCCACCGCCTCGCGAATAGAACCGTGGGCAGTCAGGATGATCACCGGCAAGCTCGGCCAGTCAATATGAATGCGTTCAAACAGAGCCAAACCATTCATCTCATCCATACGCAGGTCAGTGATCACCACATCCGGCAGCTCCTGTTGGATCAGGCTCAGTGCCTCAGCACCACTGCCCGCACAGCGGGTGGCATAGTTCATTGCGCCCAGACGCATGGCCAGCAGTTGCAGCATGCCTGCGTCGTCATCCACCAAAAGCACACTCGCTTTATTCATAACACCCTCATTCCAAATTGGGCTCCGATCGAACTCAGGGTATGGATTTGACCGTCTGCATTTCGATCTGGGCTTCAATTTCGCTCAAACCCTGGATCGTTTTTTCGTGTTCATGTTTCAGGTCGCCGTAGGCCTTTTCAAGGTCCACATAGACTTTTTCCACCGAGGCGTACGCGCGCTGGCCAGCTATCATCAGATCGAAAAAGGCCGCATATTCCTCCGGCCAGGTACCCTCGGCGGTGAGGTCGGCCAGCAGCTGATTCAGCACACCGGGGGTGCGAGCGGGACGACAGGAGGCCAGCATTAACGCGTCGAGCTTGCTCTCATCCACACCATTCGCAGGACGCTCCTGATTAGCGGTCAGCAGCTTATTCAAGGCCGCGTCCTGCTCCTCCGGGGCCGTATTGCAAACCGCCAAGCGTTCCAGCAGGAGCTGGTTGACGCTGCGCTGCGGCTGTAGGACTCCTTCCCTAACTTCCACCTTTTTGAGCGCGTGCGGCGGATCAAACGTTAAAAATGATGTTGAACAGCCACCCGCCAATAAGGCTGCCACTACAATCCAATATTTCATCGGTCATTCTCTCTGCGAAGTGGGAATCGCACGGTAAAGGCGCTGCCTTTTGGACTCGATTCCACTTCTATTTTGCCGCGCAAGTGCGCAACGCACTCCCGCACAATTGCTAACCCCAGCCCGGTACCTTGAAGTGGTCCCCGACGTCTGGCCTTGCCCTGAAAAAAAGGTTTGAAAATATTCTCGCGTTCTTCTTCTGTCATCCCCGGGCCGGTATCGGTGACACACAGCCACCATGTCTCGTCGTCCTGCCCCCAGGTGACCGCCACTCTACCGGATTCAGGCGTGAAATCGTGTGCATTGGATAATAAATTACTGAGGATCATGTCCAACGCCTGCGGATCGCTGCGTACCGTCGCCGGAGAGCCTGCAATGGACCACTGACAGCGACTGGAAGGCCGCGAATCCATCAGTTTGGTGCGGATGCGGTTGGCCAACGCCGCCAAGTCCACCTCGGCATCGGCCTCCAGCATGCCGTGTGCCACGGCATTGTAATTAAGCAACTGTTGGATCAATTCGTGGAGATGGTCCGCGCTGCTCATAAGAATATCCAACACCTTTTTCTGCGCCTGGTTTGCCGGTCCTGGAACTTCATCCCGCAACAGTGCTCCGGCCTCGACTATGGCCGCCAGAGGGGTTTTCAATTCATGGGTGATGTGACGTGAAAAAGCCTGCTTTTGTTTTTCCGTCGCATCCAGGCGATTGCGCATCCATTCCAGACTGGCACCGAGAGAGCGCAGATCCGCCGGGCCATTGATCTGAATCGGCTCCTGCCAATGACCATGCCCCAATCGGAGTATCGCATTCACCAAACGCCGCACCGGGCGGGTGACAGCGACCGAAGACAACACCAGCAGCAGCAAGGTCCCCGGAAGCGCAAAAATGCCGATCAGCATCAGATGTCCCATCACCTGCTCAAACTGGCGATCGCGTTCATCCAGCATCGTCTGCACCCGCTCATCGACTTCCAAACTCAAGTTGCCGACCAGGGTATTGGCCTGTTGCAGATTAGCCAGAATTTCTTCTTGCACAATCTGCTCCGGTTCGGGCCGACTCAACTCCGCCACCAAGGCTTTCATCACCTGCTGCAAACTGGCAACGGATTCCCCTGCAGGCAGCTCTTCACCTAATCGGCGCAGACCTGCTTGCACCGAATCAACGTGTTGATGGAACAAATCCAGGAAGCGTGGATTACGCAGCAACAGATACTGGCGCGCCGAACGCTCTATGCTGCTGATCTGAGAGATTATCGTCGAATCCAACTCATTCATACGGCCGATGGAAACAACCATTTCCCTCTGGGTTTGCGCTTGTAAGACCAGATAATGAGCCGCATACGAAACCGCGATGACCAGCGGCAGCACCGCCAGCAATGTCGCCAAAATCCACTGTCGAGTGAGAGTTAAACGATTTAACAGTCCCAGCATTTCATCTATTCCAAATCGCCGTTGCAAAATCGCAACAACCTAAGATCTTGTTTTTAAAGAAATTTACTTTTAATCAATAAAGAGATGTCGCAATTTGCCAACAAACCGAATCCTTCCAGGCGCTCGCAGCAATCGGAAATTTATTCAAGCCATTGATTTTCAATGCATTTTCAAAGATGGCACAAAATCAGCTATACCGCCGATCACTGATTAAGGGTGTCGCGGCGGGGCTTAACCGCACTGATACCAGCCGCTGAGTGCGGCAAGTTTTAACGTAATTGTTTTGGAACTCAACCCCGGCATCCGATGAAAAACAACAAATTCCGCGTTATTGGTATGACATTTTTTATGGTGTTGGCGGCGCAGAATTTCATCGGGCAAGAAGCCAAGGCCGACGACTTGCGGCAGTGGCAGAAAGGGGTAATTGAAGGCGCATTTCTCTTTCATTCGCACCTGAAGGCAAAAGACGTGCGGATCGAAATCCAAAACGATTGCGCGATTTTAAAAGGTTATGTGGATTCCGAGGTGGGCAAGTCTTTGGCGGAACAGCTGGCATTGAGCGTCAAAGGCATCAATCAGGTCATCAATAAATTGGTGGTAACACCCGATTTGAAGGGCGATACCAATAAAGAGACCGACCGGGAAAATGGCAGCCAGCACCGCCTATCCAACGTGACCATCACCAATAAAGTGCGCTCGCAATTATTGGCGAACCGTGTCACGAGTGGGATGGAAATAGATGTGGAAACCCGCAATCGGGTGGTAACGCTGAGCGGCGTGGTCAACTCGGAAGCGGAAAAAGTACTGACGTATTGGATCGTGAAAAATACGCAGGGTGTAACCAGAGTCATTGATAAGTTGGATGTACTGCCCGGACATCAGCAGGCAGTAGTGCAACTGGCGGAATAAGAGCCGGCTGCGACTTTAAAAATAAAAATGTTGTCGACCGCGCAAGGAAGCGTGGTATCTGTCAGGGCGATTCGTCCGGCGGAGCCCCGGAAACTGCTTGTCGGTTTTCAGTCCGCATCAAACAGGAAGTTCGGGTGCGGGCACTCTCATAATCAATCGGTTTGCCAGCAATATGCGGGGCAGAATCTGTTTGAGAACAGACTGGAAGACGCACAACCGTCAGCTACAGCGCAATTCTTTTTGCTCTGGCGTCTACCGGCACTACTCAAGTCCAACAGCCTGCACCGCGTATTGCTGGATTTTTTTCTGGACCATTCAGGAGTAGGCCATGTTTCGTCGCAAAGAGTTACTCTTCATCGTTCTGGTGCAAGCCGCGATTACCTTGGTTTTGAGTTCGGTCACACCCAACAGCGGCATCATCCATCCGCACATGGATCGCACCGCACATTCACAAAACTATTTACAACACCATTACAATCGCAGCGGCTTTTGATTGTTGAGCTGTCCGCGCGCGGACAGCGATGATTCACTCCAGAACCACAATCGCCTGTCCCGCCGCCACTGCTTGCCCCTGTTGACGCAGAACTTTTTTCACTACACCTGATTCAGCCGCATTAATTTCGATTTCCATTTTCATCGACTCAAGAATACAAACCACATCGCCAGCAGCAACTTTATCGCCAGGTTTCACCATAACCTGCCAGATATTACCGGCCACCGGGCTTTCAACTTTGAGCGAATCCATACCAGCTTCGCCGGTATCTTCGGTGTCGGACGATGCATCGCTGCTGTCGAAATGCATCTGCCCGGATTCCACCCAACGCTGTAATTCCGCGTCAAAAGCGCTGTTGCGCTTGGCCACAAAAGCGTCGATGGCCCATTGTTCGCGGGCGAGAAAATCGCGGTAATCGCCCAGACAAAAATGCGTTTCCTCAATATTCAGCGGATAGCGGCCGCGGGGAAATTCCCGGCGAATTCGCTGCAGTTCTTCCGCTGATACTTCGTAAAAGCGAATCTGATCAAAAAAGCGCAACAACCAGGGCCGGCTGAATTCGCGGGTTTGGCGATAGCGGTTCCACATCTGCAGCGTACGGCCGACAAATTGATAACCCCCCGGCCCTTCCATGCCGTAAA
>JBQGED010000101.1:0-4946 GCA_052039425.1 Sphingobacterium griseoflavum
AAGATCAACCTCTTACGCGCATCCCACTAAAACAACACGGAAGGTTTTGATATTTAGGACCGAAACTTTCCGTCTAACACGTTATGTCGCCCATCCAATAGTCACAGTAGCGCACTTGCTCTGAACCCCCTGCACTAATAAATCGTAACGCGCCATACCCAAGCATAGTCCCGCATCGCAGCGATACAACGTGGAATTTTCAATCCCTAGCCGCTTTCGCCCTCCATTCCTACGGATGTCTGGGCTAATGGAATTGGGGGTTTGTCGGGGGGTGCGGTGTTTAGGTCGGTGAGGTCGGTGATCACGGAATCGGGGATGCCCAGCACATGCGCTAATGCCAGGGCGTTTGGAATCAGCCAATCTACGGAATTTTTTCGGAAAGGCGCTGGTCCGCCGCTGAGGTTGTATAACACTTTCGCGCAGCATTCTTCGAACAAGTATTGTTTTATCAGCGCTTGGTCTGCAGGGCCTTCGGTGGCGAGGGTTTTGCGGCGAATGTTGCGGAATAGATTTTGGCCCTCCTTCCAGCGGGAGGGTTTGCCGGCGATGGCATGCAGTATCGCCAGGGTGCTGCGGTCTTTGCAGCGGAACATGAACAGCTCGGTTAACGCTTTGATCGTGTGATGCATGGGAAGCCCCCGAACCAGATGCGTTCCGATGAGTATAGGGCAGCGCGATCACTTAAGCGATGACGCGGATATTGGCAACAACTTGGATCGGCTTTCCTCCGCCTGCCCTGCGCGCCATCGCATTGGTTTTGAATCGCCATCCAGGAGATTCAGCGATTACGACTCCTTACACTCAAATGGCGCTCTGCGCGCTATGATCTGCAACCCTCTCGGGGTTGTCGAACCGGCCCGAGCTTGTCCGACTACTTATGCAGGCGAACCCAAGCCTCCATCATCGCAACAGGAGTTCACGTGCAAGCCATTATTTCCATACAGAATCTCAGCAAGACCTACTCTTCAGGCTTTCAGGCGCTGAAGGAAGTCAATCTGGACATACATGCGGGCGAGATTTTTGCCCTGCTCGGCCCCAACGGCGCGGGCAAAACCACCTTGATCAGTATTATTTGCGGCATCGTCAACGCGAGCGGTGGCCGCGTGCTGGCTGATGGATTGGACATAGTTACCCAATACCGGGATGCGCGGCAGCGCATCGGGCTGGTGCCGCAGGAGCTTTCGGTGGCAATTTTTGAAACCGTGTGGGATACGCTGAAATTCAGCCGCGGGCTCGCCGGCAAACCCCTGGATAAACCTTATTTGGAGCAGTTGCTGCGCGATTTGTCACTGTGGGACAAACGGCACAATAAAATCATGACGCTCTCCGGCGGGATGAAACGCCGCGTATTAATTGCCAAAGCCCTCGCCCACCAGCCGCGCATTTTATTTCTCGATGAACCCACCGCCGGTGTGGACGTGGAGTTGCGCCGCGATATGTGGCAGATGATTCACAAACTGCGGCAGAGCGGTGTCACCATTATTCTGACTACCCATTACATCGAAGAAGCGGAGGAAATGGCGGATCGCATCGGGGTGATCAATAAAGGTGAGCTAGTGCTGGTGGAGGAAAAAACCGCGCTGATGAAAAAGCTCGGCAAAAAACAGCTCACCTTGCAACTGCAAAAACCGCTCGCCGAAATTCCGTCTGCACTCGCGTCGTTTCCGCTGGCGTTGGCACAGAGTGGCGAGCAGTTGATTTACACCTATGACGAGCAAACCGAGCAAAATCGCATGACAGAATTGTTGCGCCAGCTCAGTGCTTTGAATGTGGAATTTCGCGATCTCAATACCTCTCAAAGTTCTTTGGAGGATATTTTTGTCAGTTTGGTGGAGGACAAAGCATGAATTTTTACGCTGTTAAAGCCATTTATTTATTTGAGCTGGCGCGCACCTGGCGCACCTTGATGCAGAGTATCGCCTCGCCGGTTTTGTCCACCTCGCTGTATTTTATTGTTTTTGGTTCTGCCATAGGCTCGCGCATGGCGGAAATTGACGGCATCAGTTACGGCGCTTACATAGTGCCGGGTTTGATTATG
Organism: Sphingobacterium griseoflavum; assembly: GCA_052039425.1. Classification (GTDB taxonomy): domain Bacteria; phylum Pseudomonadota; class Gammaproteobacteria; order Pseudomonadales; family Cellvibrionaceae; genus UBA5868. The sequence continues at coordinate 2,039 of JBQGED010000101.1, forward strand.
TTGACGGTATTGACCGAAAGCACATCCAACGCCTCCTTTGGCATATATATGCCGAAATTTTCCGGCACGATTTACGAAATTCTGTCCGCGCCCATTTCTGCACTGGAAATTGTGATCGGTTATGTCGGAGCGGCAGCGACCAAATCGATTATTTTGGGCGTGATCATTTTGATCACGGCGCGGCTATTTGTGGAATTTTCGATTGCCCATCCCATTTGGATGCTGGGTTTTCTGATTCTCACATCCGTCAGCTTCAGCCTGCTGGGTTTTATTATCGGTATGTGGGCGGACAGCTTTGACAAGCTGCAAGTGGTGCCTTTGATGGTCATCGCCCCACTGGCTTTTTTGGGTGGCAGTTTTTATTCCATTCATATGCTGCCGCCGCTGTGGCAAACCATCACCTTGTTCAATCCAGTGGTGTATTTGGTGAGTGGATTTCGCTGGAGTTTTTACGGCGTGTCCGACGTGAATGTGGGCGTGAGTCTGATGATGATCGCGGTGTTTATTTGCATTTGTCTCGGCGTGATTACCTGGATGTTCAGAACAGGCTACAAAATCAAGGTGTAGAAATTAAATGAGCGGAGCTTAAAAACTCCGCTCATTCATTTCAGGTCTTCGGCTCGATTGTGCGCTCTTTTATTTGATCAACCACCAATTTGTGCTCGTCGTCGAATACCCACACTTCCTCATAATCCACTTCGAATAAATGGCCGTCCGGGTCTTTGAAATAACCGGCAATGCCATAGGGCGTGCGCGTGGCCGGTTTGACGATAGTGCCGCCCGCCTGCTCGGCCTTGGCGAGAAGCGCCGGCACTTCCTCCGCCGACTCGGCGACGTAGACAAAACCGACACCGGAAAATCCAGAACCCGCTGGTGACGGAGCCAAAGCGTCGGCGGCAAAATCGCTGCGGGAGAGCAGGCACAAGGCGTAACCGCCGAGATCGATTTTCACAAAACCATCATGCCCCGTGGGTGATCGGCGCCATCCCAGTGCTTCGTAAAATGCAGCGGCCCGAGCAACGTCCTCAACGCCTAATAAAATCAGATGCAACCTTTGGCGCAGGGGGCGCGCGTCGGATTTATCGGTAGGGAAAATGTGTCCAACCGGCGTATTCAGCATTTGTGCTCCAGGGTTTAAATCAGTAGGTGATGTTTTTTTATATTGATCTCAATCGTTATTGGATTGTGATCTTAATGAAGTGCAGTGACAAGCCGTGCAATTGGCAGGTGCTGGTATAAAATTGGTTTTTCCGTCACGGCCCTGCCAAGCAGTATCAATGTCTGATTCATCCCCCGGCGCGCTGCGGTCCAGCACCCATTCACGACTCTTTAAAGGCGTTGTCTACGCAGCGATTGGTTTGCTGCTGTTCGCCTGTATGGATTCCGCCACCAAATATCTCACCCACCATTACAACGTGCCGTTTGTGGTCGCCATCCGCTATCTGGTGCACTTCGGTTTGATGGTCCTCATTCTCGCGCCCCGAGGTTCAGCGCCGTTGTTGTACGCCAACCGGCGCGGCTTGGTCATTGTGCGCGCCCTGTCGCTGGTGGTGTCGTCTCTTTCGGTGGGGATGGCTTTGCATCGAATGCCGCAAGCGGATACCACGGCCATTACCTTTCTGGCACCCCTGCTGGTGGCGCTGTTCGCGTTACCGGTTTTGGGTGAGCGCATAGGTCGATTGGGTTGGGTTGCGGCATTTATGGGTTTTGGCGGTGTGTTATTAATCGCCCGGCCGGGCAGCGGGCTTGATGGTGTGGGGATTTTTTTCGCGCTTTTGGCGGCGGTTGCCAACGCCACTTATCAAATATTGTCGCGCCTGCTCGCGACCACGGAAAAAGCCGTTTCCATGTTGTTTTACACCGCACTCGCCGGCTCGCTGATATTTGGTTTAGCGCTGCCGTGGACCTGGGAAAATCAAGCGCCTTCCACGTTGGAATTGGTTTTGTTTTTTGCCATGGGCGCCGCTGGCGGTTTGGGGCATTACTTTTTCACTGCGGCCTATCGCTACGCTCCCGCGTCCGTGCTCGGGCCAATTATTTATTTGCAATTGCTCTGGGCGGCTATCCTGGGCTGGCTGATCTTTGGCAATACCCCCGATCATTTGAGTTTGCTCGGTATGGCGATCATCGCGGGATCGGGCTTGATGATTGCAGTGAAATCCCGCTTTAGAAAAGCGGATGCTGAAACCAATGGAACGCAGCGTTGAATTAAATAATCTGCGCGAGCCAGAGCTCACAGTCGCGCATCACTTTTTGATAGTCGCGGGATTCTGCTCCCGCTTTTAATTGCAGCAGCTCGCGCATTTTGCGCCGCTGCGCATCCCAGCCGTCCGGCATTTGATTTTGCTCTTTGTGTTCCACCTGTACCGGATTCAAAGCGGCGTGACCGCGGCGAAATAAATGCCGCAATAAAGACAACTGGCGCAGCAGCAAAATATTCAGAGTGGTGTCGTCCACGCAGAGAATTTTTTCGCCGCGCCAGCGCGCGAGCAGATCCCGACCGTAGCGCCGCCCGGTGTGCCAAGCGGTGCCGATGGCGGCGCCGGTCAGGCTGGCGGCGCCGAGGCTGAGGCCAGCGAGCAATAGATCCACCCCCGCGCCTACGGCCGCCCCCGCCGCAGCGGCGGAGGCCGCATCCAGGCCGACTTTTTTTAAGGTCTCCGGCGCGAATACATCCAGTTCCCACTCGCCGTTTTGCACCGGCAAATTGGCGAGCTGCACATCGCTGCTGGAAAAATTCAGCAATTCCAATACATCGCGCAGACACTGCTGCTCGCGCTGGCGCACGAGATTTTGCAGTTCATTGAGGCGCGCGGGGCGCGGTTCCGCCGCAACGGTGGTGGTGGCCATATCCAGCAGCAGTTTTGCCACCTGCGCAATGCACGCATTGCGCACTTGCTGCCACTCA
>JBQGED010000102.1:0-6823 GCA_052039425.1 Sphingobacterium griseoflavum
TCCGGAAAATGTTCCGTTAAAAAGCCACCGCCATTTTTCTTGGAGAAAAAGCCATTGAAGCCCCACAAGCTTTCAGCAAACGTGCCTATGTCCAGGATATCCACTTCCAGCAAATCGCCGGGCTCTGCACCTTCAACACCCACCGGACCGGAGAGGAAATGCACCTGCGACAAATCCACATCGCGCACGTCGGATGCGTCATCATCATTTTTGATCTGGCCACCGGTCCAGTCGTAGCACTCGATAATAAAATCCGATCCCGGTTTGACGGTAACCGCCATGGGAATATCCGGGTGCCAGCGGTTATGGATTTTTTCGTTTTCGTATGGAGATTGTTTTAGGTCGATTTTGATGATGGTTTCGGCCATTTTGGGTTTCCTCTTGCTGTATGGAATAAATGGTTTATCAAACTGCGCCCCCACCCCCTCCCCTCTCCCACTTACAACGGGGCCGCGGGCATCTCCCCTCTCCCTTTGGGAGAGGGGCTGGGGGTGAGGGCTTTTATTCGCCTCAAACCGACAAATAAGATGCAACCTTGTCGTGGTCCACATCCTCGCGCTTCTGATCCTGGACGATAGCGCCCTTCTCGATTACCAGAATCCGGTCCGCTACATCCAAGGCAAAGCTCAGCACCTGCTCGGATACCACTATGGAAAGGCCGCGCTCGTCCCTAATTCTGCGCAGCGTGCGCGCCATCTCGCGGATGATGGAAGGCTGTATGCCTTCCGTGGGTTCATCGAGTAACAGCACCTTGGGATTGCTCGCCAGCGCGCGGGCGATGGCGAGTTGTTGTTGCTGGCCGCCGGAGAGGTTGCCGCCGCGACGGCTTTTCATTTCCTTGAGCACTGGAAAAAGCTCATAGATGTTTTCTGGAATGGTTTTTTGGGTGGTGGTGGTCAATCCGGTTTCGATATTTTCTTTTACCGTCATGGTGGAAAAAATCATGCGCCCCTGGGGCACAAATGCCATGCCGTTTTTCACCCGCTCATAGCTTTTTTGCTGCGACAATTCCATGCCGGATAATTGCAGAGAACCGCTGGCTATGGGCACCATGCCGATCAAAGATTTCATCAGCGTGGTTTTGCCCATGCCGTTGCGGCCGAGAATCGCGACTATCTGATTCGGCTCCACGGTCACATTCATTTTGTGGATGACTTCGCTCTGTCCGTAAGCGACGGAATAATCTTTGATGGCTAACATGCTGGCGCCTCCGCGGACGGCTTAATGACCCAGATACACTTCGATAACTTTGGGATCGCTTTTCACCCGCTCCATCGAACCTTCCGAGAGGGTTTTACCCTGGTGCATGACGGTGACGCGGTGAGCGATGTCTTCCACAAATTGCATATCGTGTTCGATCACAATCACCGAGCGACCCTTGGTAATTCGGTTGAGCAATTCCGCCGTGCGTTTGCGCTCCGCGACGGACATGCCGGCAACGGGCTCATCGAGCATTAATAAATCCGGTTTTTGAATTAGCAGCATGCCGATTTCCAGCCACTGTTTTTGCCCGTGGCTGAGCAGGCCGGCGGTGGTGTTTAATTGATCCTTGAGGAAAATCGTTTCGGCCACCTCCTCCACAGCATCGACAACCTCTTTGTCGCGGCGAAAAAACAAAGCGCCCACCACGCTGCGTCCTCTGGGAAAAGAAATTTCAAGATTTTCAAATACCGTGAGATCTTCATAAATCGACGGATTCTGGAATTTGCGGCCGACACCCGAGTGCACTATGGCGTGCTCGGTCATTTTGGTTAGCTCCTTGCCGCGGAATTTGATGGAGCCTTCCGTGGATTTGGTTTTGCCGCAGATCAGATCCAGCACGGTGGTTTTGCCTGCGCCGTTGGGCCCGATGATTACGCGGATTTCACCCTCTTCCACATAGAAGGAGAGATCGTTTACCGCTTTAAAACCATCGAAGGAAACCGTTAGCCCCTCTACGGAAAGGACAAAATCTTTGACGGATTTATGTTCGCTCATACAAATCTCTCGCTTATTTACCCATGGGGCTTACGGAACCGGCCATGGCGACCGGTTTTGTCGGTGCAGAGCGCTTCAACTTCTCCCACAGGCGCAGCATGAACGGCTCGATATGGGATTTATAAATTCCCGCCAAACCACTCGGAAATGCCATTACCACACCGATAAAGAGCGCTCCCATGGCGAACAACCAGAGTTCTGGGAAGGATTCGGAAAAGGTGGTTTTGGCCCAGTTAACCAGGAGGGTTCCATAGACCGCGCCAAAAATGGACAGGCGGCCGCCCACCGCGCAGAAGATCACCATTTCAATTGACGGGACGATACCGACGAAAGAGGGCGACATAAAACCCACTTGCAGGGTGAACATAGCGCCGCCGATTGCGGAAAATGCCGCGCCCAGGCAGAAGACGAAAATCTTGAAGCTCGACACGTCGTAACCGGAAAAGCGCACCCGGTCCTCGCGACCGCGCATGGCCACCAACAGACGCCCGAGCTTGCTTTTGCGCACGAATTGCGCCACCAGCAAACACGCCATCAGAAAAAAGAAATTGACGTAATAGAGAATATATTTAGCGGAATCCGTGCGTATGTCCCACCCCAATAAGGTGCGTAAGTCGGTAATGCCGTTGACGCCGCCGGTATAACCCTGCTGGCCGATAATCAGAATCGTGAGAATGGATGCGATGGCCTGGGTAATAATCGCAAAATAAACACCGCCGACCCGGCGATTAAACATGCCCACCGCAATGATGTAAGCAAAAATACTGGGCACCACGATTATGGCGATAATGGTAAATGGCAGACTGTAGAAAGGCTCCCAGAACCAAGGCAATTCGGTGATCTGGTTCCAGTCCATAAAATCCGGAATGCCCGGCGTCGATTGAATTTTGGTGCTCTCAGGATCAGAGGATTCCAATTTGAGAAACATCGCCATGCAATAACCGCCGAGGCCGAAAAATACGCCCTGGCCGAGGCTTAGAATTCCACCGTAGCCCCAACACAACACCAGACCAACGGCGACAAACGCGTAGGTGAGGTATTTGCCCACTAAATTGAGGCGAAAAATATCCAGCGTCATGGGCAGCAGTACACCCAGAAACAACGCCAGCAGAGCGAGATAAAAAAGATCGTTTTTTGGAAACAGGGTTTTAATGCTATGCATTGACATCTCATTTACCTCACTTGCGCACTTTCATGGCGAACAAGCCTTGCGGCCGGATCATCAGGATGAGCACCACCGTCAACAGGGTGAGCACTTTGGCCATGGAACCGCTCAGGAAAAATTCCATAGTGGATTGCGCCTGCGAAATGGTGAATGCGGAGGCAATGGTTCCCAGCAAACTGGCCGCGCCGCCAAATACCACCACCAGGAAGGTGTCGACGATATAGAGTTGGCCCGCCGTCGGGCCGGTGGAGCCGATCATGGTAAAAGCGCTGCCGGCAACCCCGGCAATGCCGCAACCAAGGGCAAAAGTAATGCGGTCGATGCGCGCCGTGTTGATGCCCACCGCCGCCGCCATAGGACGGTTCTGCACCACAGCGCGCACCTGGCAGCCCCAACGGGACTTGTACATCAATAAATAAACCGCAACGGCAATCGCGATGGTCAGTACCATCACAAACAATCCGTTAATGGGAATTTCGATGGTATCGGTTAACGGCACGGAACCCATCAACCAATCCGGCAGCGTGACGCCGACTTCGCGGGCACCAAAAACGCTGCGATAAATCTGCTGCAAAATCAGACTCAGGCCCCAGGTCGCCAATAATGTGTCCAACGGGCGCTGGTAGAGAAAACGGATAAACGACCATTCCACCAATGCGCCGAGCGCGCCGGCTGCGACAAAAGAAATGATCATGGCGATAAAAAAGTAAATGCCGAACAGCGACGGCAGATAACTGGCGAAGAGATTCGAAATCAAATAAGTGACATAAGCTCCGAGAATCATGAATTCACCGTGGGCCATATTGATAACGCCCATCTGGCCGAAAATAATGGCCAGGCCAAGCGCCATTAGCACGAAAACCGAAAATAAAATCAGCCCCGCAAATCCCTGCATGGCAAAAATCGAAATAAGTTCAGCGCTGGTGTAGTCGGAAAACATCGGTACCTCCACGGCTTATCCAATACTGCTGGTTGGAGGAAGGGCGGCGCGCCACCCTTCCGATTTGTTGCGTGAAGAGAAATGGTTTACTGATAACCTTTCGGGAACGGATCCGGCTCCATTAATTCCGCCGTCTCATGCACCACTTTGTATTGGCCGTCTTTCTGGGCGTGTCCTATGCGGGTCTTCGACCAGAGGTGATGATTGGGGTGAATTTTTACGTAACCTTCCGGCGCGGTGGTCAGCTCAATATCCGGGGAGGCAGCGCGCACCTTATCGATATCAAAGGAGCCCGCTTTTTCCACCGCTGCTTTCCACAGCCAGGGTCCAAGATATGCCGCCTGAGTAACGTCACCGATCACAATGTTATTGCCGTATTCCGCTTTAAATGCCTCAACAAAAGCTTTGTTGTTGGGATTATCCAGGCTCTGAAAATATTTCATGGATGCGTAGGCACCTTCGATATTTTCACCACCGATACCGAGAATTTCGTCCTCCGTCACCGAAATGGTGAGCAACAGCGGTTTTTCCTTCGGCAAGCTGATGCCAGCAGCTTTTAATTGTTTATAAAAAGCCACGTTCGACCCGCCCACCACAATCGCGTAAATCACGTCGGGTTTGGTGAGCTTGATTTTGTTGATCACACTGTTGAACTGGGTGTGACCGAGCGGGTAATACTCTTCACCCACTACTTTCAAACCGAGCTTTTCAATGTGCTTGCGTGCGATTTTGTTGGATGTGCGCGGCCAGATGTAGTCCGAGCCCAAGAGATAAAAGGTTTTTGCGCCTTTTTCCTTTACGACCCAGTCGATGCCAGCGAGAATCTGCTGAGTCGCCTCCTGGCCGGTATAAATCACGTTCGGGGATTGTTCGAGACCTTCGTAAAACGTTGGGTAATACAACATGCCGTTGTACTGCTCGAAAATCGGCAATACCGCTTTACGCGAGGCAGATGTCCAGCAGCCAAAAACCGCAGCGACTTTATCGTTCACCAATAATTTTTTGGATTTTTCCGCGAAGGTCGGCCAGTCACTGGCACCGTCTTCCTGAATGAATTTGATTTGCCGGCCGAGCACACCACCAGCGGCATTGATTTGTTTGATCGCCAGTTTTTCCGCCTGCACCGAGCCGGTCTCACTGATGGCCATGGTGCCGGTGACCGAGTGGAGAATGCCCACGGTCACCTCTTTATCCGTCACCGCAAGGCCGGTGGTATTCACTTCCGCCCCCGCGCCCAAGATCCAGCCCGCACACACGACAAGACCGGCTTTCGCCAACCAGCGCCGCGAGATTGTTTGCATAAACGCCAGGCGGCGCTGAGTTACCTTCAACTGCATCGTCATACTGATTGCCCTCTCGCAATATCAACGTTCTGCTGGGCATTGTTGTGGAAGGTGCTGCGCTCGCCTATGCGACGATTGTTCACTGCCTCTACGTCAAATGACGTATAGAGGACAATTAAAGCGGGTGCTAGTACGCGCATTAAAAAGTAGTACGCGCAAAAAAAAGCATAAACAATGACGCACGCAGTGCTCGGCACAACTCGTGCAAGCTGCCGTTTTTATCCTTCTGAAAATGCAACAGTCGTTCGAGAATCGTTGATGGCGGCCATACAGCAAATATTCCGCATCCGCCGCAGTTATAACCAGTGGGTCAATAATCAGACGCTGGAAGATTACGCTCTGCGTTTTACCGCCAACGGTTCGCGCCGTTGGTCTCTTGGCAAAGTGGCGAATACCGCCTTGGGGGCAATTTCATTTCTGGCCCTGGAAGCCATAGGCGGCGCGATTACGCTGAGCTACGGCACCACCAATGCGGTGAGCGCGATTATGGTGGTGAGCCTGCTGATTTTTATGGCGGGCGTGCCGATTTGTTATTACGCCAGCCGCTACGGAGTGGATATAGATCTGCTCACCCGCGGTGCAGGTTTTGGATATATAGGATCGACAGCGACCTCGTTAATCTACGCTTCCTTCACATTTATTTTTTTCGCTCTGGAAGCGGCCATTATGGCAAAGGCTCTGGAGCTGCTGACCGGTTTGCCCCTGGCTTGGGGTTATGTGATCAGTTCCGTCATTGTGATCCCGTTGGTATTTCATGGGATTACGTTTATCAGTCGATTTCAATTGTGGACGCAACCGCTTTGGCTGGTGCTGCAAATATTGCCACTGGTAGTGATCCTGATTTCCGATTTTTCCATGATCGAAGATTGGGCCTCTTACGAAGCAACGCACCAAAATGGTGATCGCGGTTTTAATATTTTGTTATTTGGTGCGGCGACATCGGTGATGTTCGCGCTGGTCGCGCAAATTGGTGAGCAGGTGGATTTTCTGCGGTTTCTGCCGACCAAGTCACAAAGCAACCGTCGCTCATGGTGGCTCGCGCTGCTGGCGGGTGGTCCCGGCTGGATTATTATCGGCATGCTGAAGTTATTGGCCGGTTCTTTTCTCGCCTATATTGCGATTTCCCAAGGCGTCTCCGCGCTGGATGCTGCCGATCCCACTGTGATGTATACCATCGCTTTTTCCTATCTCACCCATTCGCCCAACGCAGCGCTGTTGCTCGCCGGCATTTTTGTGATTTTGTCGCAACTGAAAATCAATGTGACCAACGCTTATGCCGGCTCCATCGCCTGGTCGAATTTTTTCTCCCGCCTCACCCATAGTCACCCAGGCCGCGTGGTCTGGCTGGTATTTAATGTTTGTATTGCGTTATTGCTGATGGAGCTGGGGGTTTATCAC
>JBQGED010000103.1:0-2760 GCA_052039425.1 Sphingobacterium griseoflavum
GCCGCGGTCGTCTTTCAACCTCTTTGGCGATATACTGCTGCGGCTTTTTTGCTCGCCCTTAACTTAACCGGATTGAATGCTGACATTATGTTCGAAAGCCTCTCGGATCGCTTGAGCCGCAGTCTGCGCGCTATAACAGGCAAAGCCCGTTTAGATCATGACAATATTCAAGACACTTTGCGCGAGGTGCGCAAAGCCCTGCTGGAGGCAGACGTTGCGCTCCCTGTCGTCAAAGCTTTTGTCAATCAAGTGCGCAAGCGCGCCTTGGGTCAGGAGGTATCCCGGGCGCTGAACCCAGGACAGCAGTTTCTGAAGATCGTGGAGAGCGAGCTTACCCAGGTAATGGGTGAAGCCAATGAGCGGCTCAATCTGGCTGCGCAGCCGCCGGCGGTGATTCTTATGGCAGGATTGCAAGGCGCCGGTAAAACCACCACGGTCGCCAAGCTGGCGCGTTTTCTCCAAGATAAAGAGAAGAAGAAAGTGCTGGTGGCGAGCGCCGACGTTTACCGTCCGGCAGCTATCCAGCAGTTACAGACGCTTGCTGGTGAGGTTTCAGCAGAGTTTTTTCCCTCATCACCTGATCAGTCCCCAATTGATATCGGTCGCAACGCTGTTGCCCATGCTCGTAAAATTCACGCGGATGTGGTCATTGTCGATACCGCTGGCCGGCTTCATATAGATGAAGAGTTGATGACCGAGATTCAGCAGCTCCACAAAGTACTGAATCCTATTGAAACCCTTTTTGTCATTGACGCAATGATCGGACAGGATGCGGTTAACACAGCCAAGGCCTTTAACGACGCGCTGCCTTTGACCGGAGTTATCCTTTCAAAAGCCGATGGTGATGCAAGGGGTGGCGCCGCCTTATCAGTCCGTTTTGTGACCGGCAAGCCCATTAAGTTTCTCGGTATGGGTGAAAAGGTCGATGCGCTTGAACCGTTTTATCCCGACCGACTGGCTTCTCGCATATTGGGCATGGGGGACATCCTTTCGCTGATCGAACAGGCGGAGCAGAAGCTGGACCGGGAGAAAGCCGAAAAACTCGTGCAAAAGGTCAAAAAAGGCAAGGGCTTCGATCTGGAAGACCTGCGAGACCAGTTGCAGCAGATGCAGAATTTAGGCGGCATCAGTTCGGTTTTGGACAAATTGCCGGGCATGGGCAACATGGCGCAATTGGCGGAGCAGTCGGACGTCACCAAGCAATTCAAGCGTATGGAGGCGTTGATCAACTCCATGACTCCGGCAGAGCGCCGCGACCCCGAGATTCTGAATGGCTCACGCAAGCGTCGCATTGTACAAGGCGCAGGGGTTGATATTCAGGATCTGAACCGCCTGCTCAAGCAGCATAAGCAGATGGGCAAAATGATGAAAAAACTTAAAGGCGGCGGAATGAATAAGATGATGCGCGGGTTATCCGGCATGATGGGGCAAGGCGGGTTGCCTCCTGGTTTCGGTCGGTGAACTGAAAAGGTGTGACCCAGCGCCGATAAATGACAGGGAAATTCCCTTTCTTCGACCTGCTTAAAGTCTATACACGAATTTTTCTTTCGATTAGAATACGCGGCCTTCTGCACACCCCCTTCTAATCTGGGGATATCGGCAGCATTTTTTTATAGTTTGGGCGCCACAGCAGTGCTGTTGCGCCCAGTTTAATTTTTGATACAGGACTGAAGATTCATGGTAACCATTCGTCTGGCTCGTGGAGGCTCCAAGAAGCGCCCTTTCTACCATCTGACCGTCACTGACAGCCGCAGTGCGCGCAATGGACGATTTATCGAGCGTATCGGTTTCTTTAACCCGATTGCCCGTGGACAGGAAGAAAAGTTGCGAGTTGACTCCGAGCGTTTGGGATATTGGCTGGGCACCGGTGCCCAAGTTTCTGAGCGCGTCAGCAAGTTGATCAAAGATTCTGCCAAGACTGCTTAATCTCCTATGTCAGTTACACCGTCGGCGACTCTGATTGTTGGGCAGTTGGCGGGGGTGTTTGGTGTTAAAGGCTGGGTCAAAGTTCGTTCATTCACCCAGCCGGAAGAAAACATTCTCGACTATCGCCCCTGGCGCCTGAAAACTTCCTCAGGTATCCGGACAGTCGAAATAGATGCTTACAATCTTCGTCCCCAGGGCTTGGTTGTGCATTTTAAAGAGATAGATGATCGCGACGTCGCAGCTTTGCTGGGGCGGGCAGAGATCGAAGTTGATAAAGCAGAACTTCCCGACCTTCCGGAGGGAGAGTTTTACTGGCATCAGCTTATGGGTTTGAAAGTCGTCACTGATGTGGCAGGTTCCGACATCTTTTTAGGCCGCATAGCGGACATGATGGAAACGGGTGCCAACGATGTCATGGTGATCCGACCCGATGAAGGCAGTGTCGATGACCGCGAGCGGTTGGTGCCATATGTGCCGGGCATGTATGTTGAGCGCGTGGACCTCTCTGCCGGCGAAGTCCGGGTGAACTGGGATCCGGAGTTTTGACAGCCCTGGAAGCCACATTGTGCTGCGTATAGTAGTGGTGACTTTGTTTCCGGAGATGTTCGACGCGGTAACGCGTTATGGCATTACCGGACGCGCTGTTAACAGCGGATTGGTTGAAGTGCATTGCATCAACCCGCGAGATTTCACCAGTGATCGCCATCAGACCATTGATGCGCGACCTTACGGTGGCGGCCCCGGCATGGTAATGATGCCAGGTCCCCTCGCAGCGGCAACTGCGGCGGCCAAAAGCTGGCTTTCCAGCTGCGGTGCGGATTTGACTGCTGCTAA
>JBQGED010000104.1:0-11524 GCA_052039425.1 Sphingobacterium griseoflavum
GCCAGTTCTTCCTCAACGTTTTCGCAGGTTTGATAGGGTACAGCGGTGAGATCGGCGAGGGGCGAAATCACCACCGCTCGACCTATCGCAACCCCGGGCGCGCCGGGCACCCCAGAAAATTTCGCCTCGCGCGCTGGGCTGTTGGTACCTATGACATTGAGCGCGCCGGTCGCTTCCGCATGGGCAATAACACCCGCCAACTGCGCAGACATGGTGACAAGGAAAGCTTCTTCGCCTTCATCAAACTTGCGCCGCTCTCCCTGCTGCACCACCAGCACACCCAATACATTGCGATGGTGAATAATCGGCACGCCCAGGAATGCGCTATAGCGCTCTTCACCGGTTTCGGGGAAATACTGGAACTTTGGGTGGGAATCGGCTTGGTCAAGATTGATGGGCTCTTCACGCGCAGCCACCATGCCAACCAAGCCCTCATTAAAGGCCAGACGCACCTGACCGATGGCTTCTTCGTTCAAGCCGTCGGTGGCCATCAAGGTGTAATAACCTTGCGGATCGCGAAGATAGACGGAGCAGACTTTTGTGTCCATCGCGGCTTTGACCCGCGCGACTATGATTCTTAAAACGGAGTGCAGATCCCGCGCAGAATTGACCTCTTGCACAATGCTGCGCAGAGAGTTCAGCATGCAGCCTCCCCGGAGCTGCAGAAGTCTTCCTGAAATTGTGACTGCAAAGGCGATAGCTCGCGCAGCGCACGGCGATACACATCGCGCTTGAACGCCACCACGTTGTTGACTGGGTACCAATAACTGACCCAGCGCCAATGATCAAATTCTGGGGTGGCGTTGAGAGCGAGATTGATTTGTTCGTCGCTGCCGAGAAAACGCAGCAAGAACCACTTCTGCTTTTGACCTATGCAAACCGGCTGTTGCTGCCGAACATAGCGGGAGGGCAAGCGGTAGCGCAACCAGCCGCGGGTTACGCCGAGAATTTCCACGTCCTGCGCGCACAGACCGACTTCTTCTTCCAGCTCACGATATAAGGCTTGCTCGGCACTTTCGTGCTGCTTGATTCCGCCCTGAGGAAATTGCCACGCATCCTGGCCACCAACGCGCCGCGCCCACAACAACTCCCCTCGGGAATTGGTGAGAATGATGCCCACATTGGGGCGAAAACCATCGGCGTCGATCACGGCAGCCTCGCGCTTGTTGTTATACTAGTCGAGCTATTGTTTCACAGTTGTTCAGAGTCAGCAATTTGGCCATTAGGACCTGTTAGTGGTCATCCCGGCCAAATTTTTCCCCTAATTACCCTAAATAACATCCGGCGATTTCAGGAGCATTTTCTTGAGTTTAGCGATATTTGACCTCGACAACACACTGATCGCCGGTGACAGCGACCATCTGTGGGGCGAGTTCCTGATCGAACAAGGCAAGGTGGACGCGGAGCACTACCGCGAGCGCAACGACTTCTTTTACCAAGCCTATCAACAGGGCAATCTCGATATCCACGCCTATCTGGAGTTTGCCCTGGCGCCCCTGAAAGGATTTTCGCCAGCGGAGCTGGAAGCGCTACATCAAGCATTTATGGAACACAAGATCCATCCGATCATGTTGCCTAAGGCGCAGGCTTTGATCGAACAGCATCGCGAACAAGGCGACACCCTGCTGATCATTACCGCCACCAACCGTTTCATCACCGGTCCCATCGCGGACCTGCTGGGCATTCCCTATCTCTTAGCTTCAGAACCAGAGCTACTGAACGGCTGTTACACCGGCCGGGCAACCGGCATTCCCTGTTTCCAGGACGGCAAAGTCGCGCGCTTGCAGGCTTGGCTGAAGGCAAGTGGACAGACTCTGGGTACGAGCTATTTTTACTCTGATTCTGCTAACGACATACCGCTGCTGCAGGCCGTGAGCCACCCGGTTGCTGTAGACCCGGACCCGCGCCTGCGCAGCTTCGCTACCACTAATAACATCCCCATCATCAGCTTGAGGTGAGCCGTGTCCACTGGTCGTTGCATTTCCGCTATTGGGCTCTTTCGCACCCTATTGATAGGCGTGCTGATCTGGGGAATAAACGCGTGTGACCAGCCAAGCCCATTGCCCACTGGCGGGGTTGCAAAAACAGAGTCCGCCGCACGGTCCCGAGTGGCCGAAGCTACCCGCACAGCGAATCCCGCTTGGCCCCTTGGCGAAGAGTTGCTGAGCGAAGGCACGGCGCGGGCTACAGCATTCAATAAAGCCATAAACCGATTATTGGACTCTCCCAATATCGAACACCTGGAGCAAGCGCAGCAAACTTGGCGCGAAACGGCCGCTGCACTTGAGCAATTCCACCTGTTTTCCCGTCTGGGAGTAGTGGCACCACAAGACTTTCAAAAGTTAGTGGACCTGCAATACAACCTGACCGCCTGGCCAATTCAACCCGGTTACCTCGACAGTTACGGTGAACATCCCTACTCCGGCATCGTCTTCGATGTGGGCATGCCTCTGACCGCCGAAGCGTTGCGTGAACAACACGGCATGACTGACAACAGCGACGCCGCCCTCGGTGTATACGCGATCGAATTCATCCTGTTTGGCGAGCAGAACAATCGCGGTCCCCTGCTCTTCCAACCCATCACCGCCCTCAACGATCAATATAAGGAAGACGGCTACTCCAGTGTCGATGAGCTGCCACGCAATCGACGCAGAGAATTGTTGCGTTTGCAGGCGCAATTGCTGGTGGAGGATGTGATGCGCCTGCAACAGGAGTGGACCGGCAATCAAGCTGGACAGCTGCGATACAAATTCGAATTGTTAACGCCAACGCAACAAGCCGATCTGCTGCGCAAGGCCTCGTTGGCAATGGCTACGGAACAACTGGTCACAGTTGCCAATCAGGGACCGGCCGGCAGTATGGATCTGTGGCCGGGTCAACAGCTGGCGGATCGTTTTGCCGCACAACTGCATGGGCTCGCCCGCCTCAACACACAAGTAAAACTAAGTGACCAAGCAGCAGTGGCAATCACTAAGTGCTTAGGCGGATTAGATGAGATCAACCGTCTGCCACCATTGAATCCGCAAGGACTGCCCTCCAAAGTGAACTGGAGTGATACCTACGGTCATTTGCGCGATCTAATTAAAGCCCTCAACCCAGCTCCGGCGGACAACAGCTCCGAATTGCCATTCTCCTCTGCTGATTTGTAAAAAGCGCAACGCGCCTGTAAGCCACACCAGAAATTACATTTATCAAAGAAATAAAACGCCGCACAGACGCGGCTTTTTCTTTTGCGTGACACTTAAAATCGACTGGCACCTTTTTTGCGCCATTTCCATGACTTAATGGACGAGGCGGACCTTCCTTTGTTTAAAATCATTATCATTGTCCTCATCAGCGTCACTCTGACCGCTCTATATTTCATTATTTCGCGCAGACGGCGCACCCCGAAATACCAATTAAATCCGGACGAATTGCCCGACGTAGGCGACTGCCTGCTGAAATTCGCCGGCATGACCAAAAGCGCGGTGCACGGCGGAAATGACGTCAAGGTTTTCCAGAACGGTGCGCTGTTTCCAGCGCTGGTTCAAAGCATTGAAGAGGCGAAGGAGACCATTCACCTGGAGCTTTTTGTGTGGGACTCGGGCGAGCTCGAGCGCCAATTTGTTGAGCTGTTCTGCAACAAAGCAAAACAGGGCGTGAAAGTGCGTATTCTCCTCGATGCTATCGGCTCCATGGATGCCGACAAGAAACAATTGCAGATCATGCGCGACGCAGGTGTCGATCTGCAGATTTATTGTGAGGTGAGCTGGTGGAATTTGCGGCGTTTTAATCATCGCACTCACCGCAAAATCCTTATTGTCGACGGTATCGTCGGCTATACCTTTGGCCACGGCATCGCTGATCAGTGGCGCGGCAACGGTGAAGATAAAGATCATTGGCGCGATACCGGTGTGCGCATTCGCGGGCCCGCCGTATTTTCGCTGCAATCCGTTTTTATGGAAAACTGGATTGAAGAAACCACTTGCATTCCAACTGAGAGCTCCTGTTTCCCAGATTTAAAGGAAGAAGGGAATATCAGTGCCCATGTGGTGAGCAGTGCAACCGGCGATGCTATTTCCGGCGTCGGCCTGCTCTATAGCCTGGCTATCGCCAGCGCGAAAAAAAGCATCTATATTCAAAACCCTTATTTCGCGCCGGAAAAAAATGTGGCGGAGCTGCTCGCCAAAATGGTTCGCCGCGGAGTCGAAGTTCATTTGATGGTGCCAGGGAAACACACGGACAATCCCTTCGTGCGCTGGGCCGGCTGTTCGCTCTATCGCCCGCTGCTGGAATCGGGAGTACATATTTACGAATTTCAGCCGAGCTTATTGCACCAAAAAATTGTGGTCGTGGACGAAGAATGGACTCACGTAGGCTCCACCAATTTTGATGCACGCTCACTCGCGCTAAATGAGGAAATTGGTGTGGGCTTACTGGATAAAGATATAGCAGCGCAATTAATTGCCGCATTTAACGAGGATCTGCGCCGCTGCACCAAAATCGAATTGCATGAATGGAGGAAACGTCGTTGGTATTTCCGCTTATTTGACCGTTTTGCCTATCTGCTGCGCGATCAGCTTTGATCGCGCAGCGGCGCAAGGGACTTTACGGCTCAACAATTTTCACCGCCATTTCGACGCCGGAATCGCGCTGACCCTTCTGTTGCTGATATTGGCGTGCCGCTTTCGATACAGCGGTCAAGGTTTCCTGTTTATGCCGGCCCCCGGCGATCCAGAATTTGCGCAGATTTTCTTTTAAATGCGCCAAAGCACCTTTTTCTCGCAATTTGACATCCTGCAACAAGTCCAGCGCGGTGCAGGCGCCGGCATGAGGACTGCAATAGGTGCCAGATGACAATTCGGGAACCTGACCCACTCGCTGGACCAAATCGGCTTTGGTCCAACCAGCCTGTAGCAAAGCATCTTCCACTTCCTTTTCCGCCGCCTGCCGCGCTTTAAACAATTGCATCTGCACGCGACTGTAAACATTCACCGCGCCATCGCCATTGGTCTCAATCGGCAGAAATATCGCGCTGGGATAAAGTTCGGTAATCAGCGACTGCACGCCATCGGAAACCGCGCTGGAGGGCATACAACCAAAGGGTTTGATACTCAGCGTCATATTGACTTTCTGATCCACGACGTTGTGAATCAATTTGCCCACCTCCATATGCCCTTCACCGCCGCGCAAATTATTGTCGTAAAACCGGTGGCTGATTTCGGCGATATGATCCATGTCCGGCAGGTGGTAGCGACGCAAACCCAGAACAATCGCATAGGTGTGGAACAGGCCGCGCACAAACCAGTCTGCCGCGCGCAGACCCCACATTTTTTTGGCTACGCTAGTATTTTCCAACGCGAATTTGCTGCCGTGGCCGTCGGCACCTATGGCTTTATCAGTGCCTTTCAATTTAGCCCGTTCGCGGGTGTCGAATTTGGCTCCCCATAGGAGATACAAAATCCAATTGGTCACCAGCTGAACATCCACCTCGGCGCCTTCCTGTTCGAGAAAACGCTGCATTTTATAGTTACCATCACCCTCTGTGGTCATGGCCCAAAATTCACCGATAATGGCAACACGCGGTTTTATACGGGTGCGATCCACTTTAATCGCCGCCAATTCTTTGCGGGTTTGCCAGAGCGCGCTCAAAAAACCGCTGCGCGTTTCAAAGGCGCGGGCGATGCGCTGTTTAGCGCGAGTGAGGGCGGCATCAGTCGCGCCGGGCTCAACCTCATAAGGGCGAATGCGGTACATAAGCGCATTTAATACGTCGCCGAGCAAAATGGCCTTTCCAATGGTAACGAAAAATTGCGCATCGATTTTTAATCCCAAAGCTTCACCCGTGGCCTGTTTGATACCTCCGGCCTGCTGAAACAGGATTACGCGAAAACCATCGAAGCCAGCGTCCCGCAATGCCTTACGATATTCCGTCACGTAAGTGCCGAATCGACAAGGGCCACAGGAGCCAGCGGTGGCGAAAATATAATTTTTGACGATATCTTGTTTACTCTGCCCGCCCGCTTCCAGTTCCTTCAGTTTTTTAACCAGATTGCCAACGGTGAAATAAGTGGGATTGCACTGACCGCGGTTGCCAAATTCGCGACCGAATTGCAGCGCGCGATTATCCGGCACATCCATCGCCTCAACCTTGTAACCCAAACCGCGAAATGCGGACTGGATAAACAGGTCGTGAGCCATCGTCAGACCTGCGTGCAAAATGGTCGTGTGCTCGCGCTGCGATGCAACGAAATGCGTGGGATTTAAATCGCGCCAGTGTTCTTTGCTGTCTGTCGGGCTGAATTCCTGCGTTTCGAATTGTTTGAGATTTTCTTCGACAGCGCGCAGATATTCCGCAGCGTTTTGGTCGGCTGATGACTTGCCCTCATGGGAGGCATCACGGGATGTTTGCATCATTACGTCTCTCCTCAGTCGATTTCAACGGCGGCGATCAATTGATTACTGGCAACCAGCGCGCCCAGCGGCGCACTTGGTTTGGGCGTTTCCGTGTGCGCCAACAGCTGCTCGCGGCGCTGGCGCCATTTTTCCAGCTCTACAATAAACATCTGATCCTGTTTGATTTTTTCCGGTGCGGCTTCGAGCAATTGCAAGCGTTTTTCTACCAGCGCGCGCTCATGCTCCTGCTTGCGGCGCGCCTCATCTTCCAGCTTTTCCTCGGCGAGTTTTAGGGTATAGCCGTAGGTTTTAACGCGAATCTTGATAGAGCCCGAGGGCTTGTTCGCATCTATATCGTGGAGCGCGGAATAAGGTGAACCCGATGCTTCCATAATCCGGTCGATCAACCCATAGGTTGGCGCGTCATGGCCACATTTAAAACTGGATAAATCCAACACTGCCACATTGGGATGGCGCGCGGCGAATTTGGCGGCCCAGACTTTTTGCACACTGTTGACGCTATAGTTTTCCGGCCAGATATCGTGGATTTCGAGCGGCGAGGATACATGTTCTTTTTCCAGATCCTCGCGGAAAAAGCGCTGCAAATAATCTTTGTTTTTCGGAATCGAGCGCATGGACAGTATTGGATAGCCCATTGCCTGGTATTCTTCCAACACACTGTGGTTCATACCCGGATCATTGTGATAGGGGCGACCAATCATCAGCAGCGCCATGCGGTTATCCGCCTCAATTGCATCGAGAATAATGCGACCTTTTTCCTGCATGTGTTCATCAAAATGCTGTAACGCTTTGTAAGCATGGTCGGCGGCGAAATTATTTTCGTCTTCGCTCATTTGCAGATGATCGGCAAAGGCATCCAACATTTTGGACTTGAGCAACAACGGCTCATTGAGTGATACCGCAGTATCCAGATAGATAATGTCGCGCTGGCCGAAAAAATCCTGTTCTTTGGTAAAAGCTGCGCCTATGACTTTTGGCGTACCGGCCACAATCGGGCAACACGCAGTATCCATGACCTTTTCCACAAAGGTGGGAATATGGGTGATAGACGGAAAGAAAATTAAATTGAGCGGCTTTTGTACGTGATGCTCAAACAGAAGATTGTGAATATGCGCCTGCACCACTTTGGCGGGAAAGCAGGGATCGACTGAGCCATATTTGCCGCCGGCCTGCCACATTTCCTCACTGGTATCGTCGGAAAAAACGATATTGCGGGATTTAAGCCCGAGCGTTTCAAAATAGGCACGCCAGAAAGGTGCCGTGCTCCAGATATTCAAGGCTTTGGGAATGCCGATACGGATGTTCTGGCGATGGGTCTGCGCGGCCTCGCTCGAACGCACAAATCCGCGGCGAATTTTCTTGTGCTTCACGCCGCCGAGAAGCGTGCGTTTTACTTCGATATCCTCGATTTCCGTATCTGCATCCGGCAGCGGTGGCACTTTGTAAAGGGGCTTGTACGCCCAGGTCGCTTCATAATCCACCAGATTTGGAAACGCGATAGTGCGCTCGCGGCGTTTTTTATTCAGTGCGCGCAAAGCGTCGTGATCTTCCACTGTGCCTTTTTCACAGGAGAATCCGGAAATATAACGAACGGTTTCCTCTTTGCTGACATGCGCATCAATAAAGGTTCGCGAACAATTATTGGGGCAGAAATTACAGCGGGTCTCTTCGTCGTTGCGGGTGGTGTAATACAAATTGATCGCGGCATCCAGCCCGATAAACGTGGAATAGCCGCGGCGTTGCGCTACACGTATGGCTTCAAATGCCGCGCCCAGCGCCCCGGCTTCACCGGTATGGGGATGTACATGAACCTCGGCGTCTGGCACGCGCTCCTGGATATAATCCACCTGAGCTTTTACCGCTGCCATATTTTTCTGGGTGCCGCCTTGCAACACAAATACGCGGCCGAGCTCCGCCATGCGCGGAATCTGCACTACGTATTGCCAGATATTTTTCGGCAAAACCAGAGCCAGACCCGCGAGCAATTCTTCGCCGTTATAACCTTCTTTCTGGAAATTCACCCGGTCGGAATCGAGAAACACCGCGCAGCCGTAGCTGAATTCCGGAGAGAGTTCTGCGTTAAAGGCTTTTTCCGCGTATTGCTCCACAGGCACGCCGAATTGGTCGGCCATGGCTTGCAACAACATGCCGTTGCCGGCGCTGCAGGAATTCGATAAACGGAAATTTTTGATGGTGCGGTTTTGCATGAACATCACTTTGATGTCCTGCCCGCCCACATCACAGATTACATCCACATCGGGAAAATAATGCTGCGCACTTTTCATATGCGCGACGGTTTCAACAATATTGGCGTCGGCTTTTAAAGCCGCTTCCATCACGTCACCGGCATAGCCCGTCACGCCGAACCCTTTGATGTCCAGTTCCGCATTTTGCATCTTGGCCCAGGTCTGCAACTGCAGGAACATGTTTTTCATGTCCTCCAGCGGGTTGCCCTTGGAGAGCTGATACACCTTCTGCAGAATTTCACCCTGGGCGTCCACTAGTACGCATTTACTGGAGGTGGAACCGCCGTCGAGCCCGATATAACCTTCGATTTTTTTCTGCTGCACTTCACGCGGCTTGAATGAGGGAATTTGATAGCGCTGAATAAATTCAATAGCGGAATCTTTGTCCGCCACCAGTGGCGGGCCGGCATTGGCGCCGAGCTGCGCTTTGCGGCCGTCGCGAATAAAGGATTTCAGCCGCTCCAGCGTCTCACAGGTAGCGACATTTTTTTCGTGCAAGCCAAACAGCACCGCGCCATAAGCCGCGTAATATTCGGAATTTTCCGGGGAGAAAATCAATTCTTCCAGCGGTACATCTTTGGGATAATCAAAGCCGCGCTCCTCCCACGTCTGCGGAATGCGGTAGCGCCAGCAGTCGCGCAAAAACGGCAGGTAGGTATTAGGTCCACCCAGCAATAACACTTTTGGTTTTAAGGTATTGCCACGAGTCAATACGGAAATATTCTGGCTGACGATGGCATCCGCGAGGGAGCACATGATTTCGTTGGCGGGGATGCCGCTTTTAATCAGATTTACAATATCGGTTTCGGCAAATACACCGCATTTGGCGGCAACGTGGTGCAATTTGGTGGGATCAAAAACCAGTTGCGCTACTTCATCACGCGCCATGCCGACTTTAATAAAACATTTATCGATGGTGGCGCCGGTGCCGGACGCGCATTTGTCGTTCATCGAGGTAGTCGCGCGTTTTTCGCCGGTGGCTTCGCTGGTTTTGAACATGATGATTTTCGCATCCTGTCCACCCAGCTCGATCACACTTCCCACATCCGGATGCAACGCCTCCACCGCCATGGTGACTGCGTTCACCTCTTGAATAAATTTTGCGTTCAAATGCGGCGCTATAGGGCCGGCGCCAGAACCGGTGATAAATATCCGGATATTGTGTAGGGAAATACGCGGGAGATCAGCGAGCACCTGCTCGAGCATTTCCAAAACTTTCTCCGCCTGACGGGTTTCGTGGCGGGCGTAGCGGGACCAAAGAATTTGTCGCGTCTCCGGTTCCACGGCAACCAATTTGACAGTGGTGGAACCGACATCAATACCGAAGGTGAGGTGCTGGTGATCCATGATGTTTACCGTTTTGCTATTGCAGCAGGAAATCAGCGCCTGTCCCTAAACTTTTTCTTATTTAACGAACCGGGAAACCTTCGCCTAAGCGCTGAAAGTGCCTAACCCTAACGCAAAACTTTTTAAAAACCAAGCAAACCTCTCGGGTATTGCGGCTTTTTCACAAAACTGCAGAATGAATTTAATCCACATAAAAATCATGGATTAAAGGGCTACACATTTACTCCATCGCTACCCGATAAAATTGCGCTTTTAAATAATCGGTTTCTGGGATCGCGGGGTGAATCGGATGGTCCGGCCCCTGCCCTCCGCTGTAGATCAATTGCGCATGGCGATCAAGATGCCGCGCTGCGCCGCGCACAATTTCCTGCAGAATATCCCGCGTCAACGGCATGGAGCAGGAGGCGGACACCAATATCCCGTCTTTTCCTAACAGGCGCATGGCGAGTTCGTTGATGTGGCGATAGGCCGCCTCACCCGCCTGCTGATCCTTACGCTTTTTAATAAATGCCGGCGGGTCCAGCACCACCACATCAAACTGGGTTTTATCCGCCACCAGGGTTTTCAAAACGTCCACCGCTTTGCCGCGCAGCACGTCCACTTTGTCGGCGATATTGTTAAGCCGCGCATTGTGCAGCACGCCTTCAGTGGCGGCTTCGGATGCATCCACACAAGTCACCTGCTGAGCGCCGGCGACGCCCGCCTGAATTCCCCAGCCACCCACGTAAGAGAACACATCCAGCACTCGCTGGCCGCGCGCCATGGTTTGCAAATAGGCGCGACTCACTCGGTGATCGTAAAACCAGCCGGTTTTTTGCCCGGTAGTGGCGGAGACCTCAAAGCGCGCGCCGTTTTCCACTAGGGTCAGACGATCCGGTACTTCGCCGATAATCCTCACCGCATCATCAAGCCCTTCTAGCTCTCGCGCGCCGTGGTTGTTGCGTACCACTATGCCCTTCGGATGCAGCACTTTCTCCAGCGCTGCCAACAGATCCTCCAGCAGCCGATCAAAACCCGCGACCGCGATCTGCACCACCAGATAATCACCGTAGCGGTCGATCACCACGCCTGGGAGCAGATCGCTGTCGCCGTAGACCAGGCGGTAATAGGGCTCGGGAAAGCAGCGCTCGCGTAAACGCAACGCCTGGGTGATGCGATACTGCAGAAATTTCACATCCAGTTTTTGTTTGACGTCGCGGGTGAGTAGGCGCCCGCAGATCAATGCATTGGGATTGACGAAGGCCAACCCAAGAGGATGGCCGCCAGCGGAACAGACCTCCGCCAGATCGCCAGGGGCGAAGCTTTTCAGCGGGGTTTTGCCGTTGTTCACTTCGTTGGAATATACCCACAGATGGCCCTTTTTAATGCGTCGGTCGGCCTGGGGATTGAGCAAAAGCTGGGGATATTGGGTCATGGGGATCTCGGCGTCGAAAATGCGCAGCATCATTTGGGATCACCAGGATGAAACCAGTGGATCCGCGACTTACGGTAGTGCGGTGAGATAAAAATCAGAAACAAAAAAGCCATTTCACGAC
>JBQGED010000105.1:0-3082 GCA_052039425.1 Sphingobacterium griseoflavum
ACCACCATATCGCTCACCCCTTCGAGAAGCTTCTGTTGCTGTGCCTTGTCCTGCTCAGTTTCGGCAGGGTTGTACCATGTATCGCGCCAAATGGTTTCTTCTATATAGCGGTAGCCGACGCGCACCTCCTCGGTCCGGCGCTGGTGCAGCGGATTGGCCAAGCCGCCGCGCATGATCGTCAGCCAGTAATCGTCGCTCTCCGCTACGTACAGAGCCGGCAACACGTCACCGAAACGCTGGCGCAACGTTTTAGGGACCGCGTTGCGCAAATCGGTTTCGATAATGAACAGCGTGCGGTCGATGGCTGCCAGGCGGTCCATGGCCTCACGGGTAGCCGCCGCGCCCGACGCTGCAGTGTTGAACGCCTGGGACGCCAGCATGGCGATCATTGCCATGATGAAAAGCGCCACCATGACCTCCATCAGGGTAAAGCCCTGGGCGACAACCGAGGACTTGCGCCGCCTACTCAAGCAGGAACCCCGACAGTTCAACCAGATTGTCGTCAGCGCCCTGCATGCGTACTCGCACCCGTATCCGCAGCAGGCCAGGCATAGCTGTCTCTTCGGTTTCGGTCTGCCAATCCCATACCTCGCCCGCCATGCGCGTATCGTCCGCTTGGCGCCCTTTCGGGATAAGCCCCTGCAGCCGCTGGGTGAGATAAATTTCCTGGAGCTTGTTTTCCGCCACCCAATAAGCGACGGCCACCTCTCTGCTGTGGCCCGCCGCACTCGCCATGCCACCGATGCGCATCAGCAGTGCAGGCAAAGCCAGGGCCACAATCAGCAGCGCCACCATGACTTCCACAAGAGTAAAACCGTCGCGTTTAAAAGCCATTTTTATCCCTTGCCGGCGGCTCAGGCGCTTCGCGCCAGACCAGCTGGCCAGTTTCATCCACTTCTATATGCTGGCTGAAATTCGGGGCGCGCCGGTCGGTGATTTCAATGCGTATGGGGGTAATTTCGCCCGAGGGGTAGTAGGCGGCCACCGGTGTGGTGCGATCCACCTGGCTTTCGTAATCCCACAGCATTTCGTTGATCTCCACCGTCAATTCAATGGAGGGCGGCAGGCTGATCGGCGGTGCGTTGGGAATTTTTTGCCAACCCTCGCTGCTGGAGGTGATCCAGCTGTAGCGCCAGCCGATCTCGTCGGCCGACTGACCGCGCTGCACCTGCCACTCGGGTGGCTCCAAGTACAGCGCCGAGGTCTCGCCGGAAAGAATGGCCCGCTCGCTGGCAAACTGGGCGAGCCCCATAAACTGCTCAATCGTGTTCCAGACTTCCTCTTCCGGTTCGCCGCCGCGCATGGTCAGGGAGACCATGGCGAGGCCCATGCCGATCACCAGGATGACCGCCATCAGCTCCAGCAGCGAAAAACCACTTTGAGCTTTTATCTTCATACATATTGCTTAGGGTGTGAGATCCTGAGCGTCATCCCAATAGCCGATGTCCGCATCTTCACCTTCGCCACCGCGAACGCCATCCGCGCCCAGAGAGTACATGTCGAAGGGCCGACCGGCATCACCGGGGCTGACGTAGATGTAGTCATTTTCCCAGGGATCCTTGGGGATTTTGTCCATGTATTGGCGCCAGCGCTTGGGCTCTGGGTCACCACTGGGTTTCATTACCAGCGCCATCAAACCCTGTTCGGTGGTTGGATAGCGGTAATTGTCGAGGCGG
The DNA here is from genome assembly GCA_052039425.1 of Sphingobacterium griseoflavum. Classification (GTDB taxonomy): domain Bacteria; phylum Pseudomonadota; class Gammaproteobacteria; order Pseudomonadales; family Cellvibrionaceae; genus UBA5868. Next base: position 1,677 of record JBQGED010000105.1, read on the forward strand.
TAGGAATCCAAGGCGGTTTTCAAGTTGCCAAAGTGCGCCTTGACCGTTTGTGCCTTGGCCTGACTGATGTTATCGAATACGCGCGGCCCCACTACACTGAGCAACAGCCCCATGATCACGATCACGACCATGATTTCGATCAAGCTGAAACCACGCTGACCACCTTGTTTCATAAGTCCCCCTGGATTATTAAAAATGCCGGATTTCGATTAACCGCCTACCATTTGGTTAATCTGGAAGATCGGCAGCATAATCGCCATCACAATAAAAAAGACGATGCCAGCCATGAACAGAATCATGGCGGGCTCCATCAACCCCATCATAGTCCCCAACGTGAAAGACAATTCACGCTCCTGGTTGCGTGCCGCATGGAGCAGCTGATCCGCCAACTGACCGTTGGCTTCACCGCTGGCCACCATCTGCACGATCAGAGGTGGAAATTCATCGACCTGATCCATGGCGCGATTGAGGCTACTGCCCTCCTGCACCGATATGGTTATTGCTTTTGCCGCTTCCTGCATAACGCGGTTAGCCAGAACTTGGCTCGCGATGCGCAATGCTTCCAGCAACGGCACCCCGCTTTTTACCAGCAGGCCCAGAGTATTGGCATAACGCGCTGCCTCTGACACCCGGATAAACCCGCCGAAGAGCGGCATTTTCAGCAACAGCCTGTGCCAGCGCAACTGACGTTCCGGTGCTTTGAGAAGTTGTTTAAACAGAATGATCGCGCCGATGATGCCGATGAGCACGAACAGGCCGTAATTGACAATAAAGTCACTGGTGCCGATCAGAATTTCGGTGATCAACGGCAGCTTTTGTTTGGTCTGCGAGAACATGCCAGTCAGTTTTGGCACCACAAACGCCATCAATGCCGTCACCACACCCATGCTCACACACAGCAGGACCACCGGATACATCATCGCCATCTGGATCTTTTGGCGAGTTTCCTGGCTGCTTTCTGTATATTCGGCGAGCTGCTCCAGAACCGGACCAAGAAAGCCGGCAGACTCGCCAGCTTTCACCATCGCCCGATACAGCGTGTTAAAAGCCCGGGGCGCTTCGGCCATGGCCTGAGCGAGACTCAAACCCTCTAGTACCCGCGAACGGACTTGCAGCAACAGGCTCTTGACGGCAGGCTTGCGGCTCTGTGTCGCTGCGGCCTGCAGCACCTCGTCCAGCGGCAACCCGGATTGCAACAGAGACGCGAGCTGGCGAGTCACCAGCGCGATTTCCTTATGATTGAGTTTCGGTCCTCCGCCGCCAAACAAACGGCGCCCGCCGGAAGATTCCGCAGAGCCTGCGGAGCGGCGCTTCTGCGAGGTGCTGCGCACGTCCAGGGGCTTGAGCTGCCGCTGTCGCAGTAGACTGCGGACGTGGCGTTCCGAGTCGCCTTCAAGAACGCCTTT
>JBQGED010000106.1:0-6027 GCA_052039425.1 Sphingobacterium griseoflavum
AATTCCATATTGGGAATAGCGGGATCATCTGGATATTGCGGAATCGCAGTTTCCACCAATTCTGCACCGAGATCCCGCAGGCCTTTTAATTCGTTATTGATGCCGTCACTGACGGGTGCCAACGAGGGTGTATGTTTCACCATAAATTCCCGCACAACACCGATACGCAATCCGGCGAGTGGTTTGTTGCTGCCAGGAGCGACCACAGAATTAACGTAGGGCTCGGAACTGGTGGTGCTGTGAGTCCAGGCTGTGTAGGGATCGCCGGCATCAAAATATTTGCCGGTTTCCTTATCGCGGAACGCATCGAAAACAATGGCGGCATCTTTCATGGTGCGACAATTAATTCCAGGGCGATCCTGATAAGGATTGGCGCCTATACCCCCGGTAAATGAAATGGTGCCCTTGTTTGGCACAAGGTTGACCACGCCGTTGAAAGTCGCCGGATTGCGGCAGGAACCGCCGGTGGTTTCGCAAATGGAACACACCACTAAATTCGCTGCGACGGACACACCCGAACCACCGCTGGAACCACCGGTTTCTTTTTCCGTGTCGTAGGGATTACAAATCGCGCCACCCCAGGTTTCCCGCGAACCGCCGCGACCAAACAGCGGATTTTGCACAGTTGCATCGCCGGTCGGGTCGCCGGAACCGCCGTTGTATTCCGAATTATTCGCCTTTGCGTAAATAATTGCGCCCGCTGCGCGCATGCGTGCGACCAACGTGGAATCGCGCGGCGCCGCGTCCATCGCGTAATTCACGTCACCGCCGCCGGTGGAGCGCATATCTTTTGCGTCGAATACGGCCTTGAACGACATGGGCACGCAGTAGAGCGGCATGGCTTTGGTATCGGGATTTTTGCCGTATTTTTTATCCAGCTCTGCGGCGTATTCCAGCGCGTCCGGATATTTACGGAATTCGTCGCAGGCTTGCGGACAATTTGCCGGCAGCGCACCGCTCGCCACATCACATTCCGCTTTACAGGAGACGGAGCGCTCACCGCGCAAATTCAAAACACCCAGCGCGTTCACCTGCTTTGCGTTGGGTATACCCACCACCATACCGAACTGCTGCATGACGGACGGATCGGAAATAGTGGGTTCCATGCGGCCGAAATCTGGGGTCAATCCTTTATATTTCGCAAAATCTGGAACCACTTTGCTGATGGCGACAGTTTCCGTGGGAAATTTTATCGGCACACCCGCTCTGACCGCGCCTGTCGCCAGCGGCACTTTTGCACCGTCTTTAGTCACCAGCTGGGTACAAATGCCGTTGTATGCTCGCGCACGCTCTACATAGGCTTCCACAATGTTTTGACAGGTGACCTCGCCGGAGCGAATGCCATTGTGAATATCGTCAATCGTCGCCTCGTGCAATTTAAACGCGAAGGCGGAATGGGTATAGAAAAAAGCGGCAGAAAATAAGGTCAATAAAGTTATGCGCACCGACATGGAAGTCTCCTCTGAAAAGGTGGATATCGGGCAGGAAGAGAAAGCGACTAATTCGCTGAGGAACGGGCAAGCGAGGCACGGGCTGCCTGCGCGCACTTCAATGATTAAACGTGAATGATGAGATTTACCCTACTCGACTCCGCTTTTTCAGCGGAGTCGAAATTCACAGACATTCAAATAAGAAAGGAGAAAAGAATATTTCAGATATTCACACAAACCGCACCGCATAAACCGGTGGCAGATAATGGGATACGCATTGCCACTGCGCTCCACCATTTTCGCTCAACCACATATTCCCGGTAGTGGACGCCATCACCAATTGTTTGCCGCTGCTGTCGATATCCAGACAATGGCGATAAATCAGATCGAAACTTTCCTGCTGCGACAAGCCGTTGGTCTGTAAATGAAAGGTGGCTCCCGCATCCTGGGTATGAGTCACCACCAAGCGACTATCCACCGGGTAACGTTTTTCATCTTTGATGCCGGGCACAAACCATGCTTCCTGTGGATTGTGCGGATGCACTGCAACCGCAAAACCAAAGGAAGAAGGTTGCGCGTGAACACGCGTCCAGGTGGCGCAGCGGTCGCTGGAATAAAAAATTCCGTTGTGATGTTGCACCCAGAAATGATCAGGTTCAGCCGTGCATTGCACCAACCGGTGGGGGTCCTGAGTGGCAGGATTATCCGCCTGCTCCGGCGGCATATAATCGGCGATCATGCCTTTGGTAGACGCGCGCCAAGTCTCACCATAATCATCGCTTAACCACACGCCGCCGCAACTCACCGCCAACGCCATTTTGCCGTCGCCGCGAGGATCTACACAGATGGAGTGAATTCCCGCAGCATCGTAACCGCCGCCGAACCACTCTTTGCGCATGGGGTTGTTCCAGAGATTTTCATTTAGTTGCCAGGTGTTGCCGTCATCGGTGCTTTTGAATAAACCGCCGGGAATGGTGCCCGCCCACAAAGTGCCCTGCTGATCGCGCTCCAGAATCCAGATTAATTGCAGACTGGGGTTTTCCTCTCCCGCGATGCCGGCGTAACTCGGACAGGTAATTTCCTCCCAATTTGCGCCTTCGTCGGCGGACCGGTGCAGCTTCACGCCAAAGTGACCGAGATTGAGCGCCGCGTATAACAAACCTTTTACCGGGTCGCGCAATACTGCGCTGACCGGTTGTCCCGCAAAACTGGTGCGAATGTTAATCCAGTTGCCGTCCCGCTTCTGAAAATCCAATAACCCTTTGCGCGTCGCCAGCAAAATTCGCTCACTCATAAATCCGTCCACCCTGTTAATGAATTGATTTTTCAGCCGCCAGAGAGCGCCTGCAAAATATAAATTTCCTCATCCGCCGTCACGGCCCGGTCGAGTACCGTGCGGCGATTCTGCAATTCACCGCCGATAAAGATCGCCACATGCTTGCGCACCTCGCCCTGGTCATCCAACACGTAGCCTGTTAGGCGTGGATAACGCTGCGCTGCCTGTTGTAGCACCTCGCGCACCGTAGCGCCTGGAAACATTTCCTTTTGCGACGGCCCCACTTCGCGCAGATGTTGGGTACATACGATAAATGGCATCTTCACCTCGTTATGGATGATCTCGATCCGGTTATTGTGAAAACCTGTCCGCTCGCGGACAAGGTTAATTTTGAAATGCCTGATCGAGTATTGCAGGTGCTACTTCAGTGGTCGTTTGAGCGTCGGCGGAATCGACAGGAGGGAAAATAAAAAAACGATGGACGGCGCAAGTTTGAGGGAAGACGCCCCGCCCGGCATTACCGGACGGAGCTAAAAGACGTTCCGCTTATTTGACACCCGCGAGGCGCAGCTGCAGCTCCTCGATCCCGATAACGCCCGCTGTGCGTGTGCCGTCGGCAAATACCATGGTCGGAGTGCCGCGCACCGCGTGTTTCATGGCCAGATCCATATTGCGCTCCAGTGCGTCCGTGTCACAGGCGCCGGGCACTTGCGGTGGTGTTTTGCCATCCACCATCCAGTCGCGCCATACCTTGCCGCGATCCTTGGCGCACCAGATATCCCGTGCTTTGTCCGGTGAATCGCCGCCGAGCATGGGCACCAGAAATGTGTAGACGGTGATGTCTTTGATCTTGCTGATTTCTTTTTCGAATTGTTTGCAGTACCCGCAGTTGGGATCGGCAAATACCACCAATTTGTTTTTACCGGTGCCCTGTTTCCACTCCACCGCGTCCTTGAACGGCAACTCGGCAAATGTAAACGCGGTGAGTTTGGCGATGCGCTCCTGGGTGATGTTCAGCTGGGCTTTCAGGTCGATGATGCTGCCTTCGATAACAAAGGCGGCCTCGTCATCGGAGTAGAGAATCTCACTGCCCATACGCACTTCCCAAATGCCGGGCAGAGGCGTCTTGCTGACTTCATCGATAGGGGGCAGTTGCGGCAGGCGCGCGGCGATGTTTTTGCGAATGGTGGCTTCGTCGGCAAAAGCGGCGCTGGCAAAACACATGGCACTCAATCCGAGTGCGGCGAGAAAATGGCGTGACATAAAGCCTCTGGCAGAGGAAGGAAAAGGGCATTCAGTGTGGAGCGCCACGCAGTTGGTTGCAAGCCGCTGCGACCGCAACGGTTTGCAACCGCAATCACACCAGATTCGGCTTTTTCCAGCCGCCGCTTTTACTTTCCAAATAGCTCGCCACCGCCAGACAAATATCCTCCCGCCAGGGTTTGGCGATCACCTGCACGCCTATGGGCAACTTGCCGTCGGCGCTGGTGCCGGTGCGTACCACCACGGAGGGCCAGCCGGTGCTGTTGAAAATGCCCGTGTACTGCCAGCCGGCGCCGGGGCCGCCAAAACCGGTGCCCGGTTCGGCGTCGATCGGCTGTGCTGCTTTGCCGGAGACGGGCAGTATGAGCACGTCATAGTCCTTCATCCAAGCGAGCATCCGCGATTTACCCAGGTCCTGCTGCTCCCACGCGGCGACGTATTCCGCGGTGGAAATGGGCGTGACCTGGGCCATGCGCTCCTTCACCGAAGGGGAAAAATTCTTCGAACCCCACTTGTCCGCAAGGCGCTTATAGAAGGCCCAACCGTCGCCCATGATGAGCTTGGTGCGCGCCGCGTTGAGGTCGGTGATGGTTTGCAGCGGTATGTCCTCTTGTACCGTGGCGACCACCGACTCCAGCCATTTTACGGACTGGCGCACTGTGGCTTTCACATCATCATCGGTGGCCTGGCGACCGATGCCGCCGTTGTCCACGCAATAGGCCAGCCGCAGGGGTTTGAGATCGACCTTCTGCGGATCGGCCCAGGGCACGGGGGCGCAGGCGGCGTCGCGGAAATCCGGGCCGCTGATAATCGGCGTAATGAGCGCAAGATCCTCCACCCGGCGCGTCATGGGGCCGAGCTGCTGCCACAGATCGAATACGCCGCCGTAGTCGACGATGTGACCGGTGCGCGGCACCCGCACGCTGGTCGGCTTGATGCCGGCGATACCGTTGTTGTGCGCCGGCCCGCGGATGGAGCCGCCCCAGTCGGAACCTATGTCAAAAGCCGCGCCGCAGGCCGCCACTATGGCGCCGGCGCCGCCGGAGGAGCCGGCGGTACTGCGGGTAAGGTCGTAAGGATTATGGGAGGCGCCGAACAACAAATTGCTGGAGGTGCTGATGCCGCCGAGACCGCCCTGGGTGAACTCTGGCGTGTTGGTTTTGCCGAGCAGAATCGCTCCAGCCTTGCGCACACGCGCCACCACAGGGGCGTCTTTTTCCGGCACGAATTGCTGACGCCCTACCGTGGCACCGGTGGAGATGACGCCAGCGGTATCCAGAGAATCCTTGATGGTCATGGGCACGCCGTGCAGTGCGCCGGCGAATTCACCTTTCGCCGCTTTGGCATCCAGAGCTTTGGCTTCCGCGCGGGCGCGGTCGTAGCAGTTGGTCACCACCGCGTTGAGGCGGTCGTTCACCGCCAGTTGGCGGGCGATGTAGGCGTCCACCGCTTCCAGCGCCGATATTTCACGTTTGCGCAGCAAACTGGCCAAACGCGTGGCGGACATGGAAGTGATCTCATCGACGGCAGCGGCGGCGCTGGCAGGTTTGCTGTAGGTCACCGCCACCACAGCGGCGGCGGTAGCGGCCACTGGCACCACGGGGTTTGCCGCCAGGCCAAACAAACGTCGGCGGGACAGCGACTGGACGTCATCTGACGTATTGGTCATTACAGGTTCGTTCATAGCACCTACTCCAATCAATTAAGCCCAATTCAAATTGGCGTCTTCTGCCAGCCGCCGGTCTGTTTTTCGATATGCGCCATGGCGGCGAGCACGACTTCGTCGCGCCAGGGTTGGCCAACAACCTGAATACCCAGAGGCAGGCCGGGTTCTTCCGTCGAGGTGCCGGCGCGCACCACGCCTGCGGGCCAGCCGGTGGTGTTGTATTGGCTGGTATAACCACCGCCGCCGGCGGCGCCCGGTGCACGAACGAATTCATGCGGGACCTTGCGCGGCGGATTGGCGTTGACCGGGCAGATGATCAGGTCGTACTGCTCGACCCAGGAGAGTTGTTCGCTTTTGATGGCGTCCATCACTTCGCACCAGTAGGTGAACTC
>JBQGED010000107.1:0-15817 GCA_052039425.1 Sphingobacterium griseoflavum
AAAGTTATCTGGAAGTGCAGCGCTGGCATGCGCGGGTTTCCGGCGGGGTTAATGCCTTCTCCAGCATTCGTAGCAAAGTCGACGACATCCACAGCACCAACCAGTTTTTAACCTTCTCCGGCAAAGCCCTGGTGCGCAATCACGAAGCCTTGTGCGAACTGATGGATGCCACCCTGAGCGATGCCCGCTTTGACGAACACAACCGGGTGCGCGAGTTGGTCGCTCAGATGCGCGCAGCGCGGGAGCAGAGCGTCACCGGCAGCGGTCACGGCCTCGCCATGGGCGCAGCGACTGCGGGCATGTGCGCCGCCGCCAAATTGAGCTTTGAACAAGGCGGCCTGGAAGGCATCCGCCGCATCAAGGCGCTGCACGATGATTTGAAGGACGATGGCAAACTGGCGGAGTTCTGCGCAACTCTGGCCGATATCCATCAAGCCATCAGCCAGGCGCCACGCCGTTATCTACTGGTGGCGGAAGCCGAGCATCAACAGAATCTGCGGCAGAATTTCGCGCGCTGGTTTGATAAAGACGATGCCGCCGCAACTCGCACGCCATGGGATTTGCCAAAAATAAAGGAAACCGTGCGTCAAGGCTGGCTGACCAACTCGCAGGTGAATTTCTGCGCGAAAGCCTATGCGACCGTGCCCATGACCCACCCGGATGCTGCGCCTTTGGTGGTGCTGGGCAACGTGTTGCGCAATGGCTTCCTCCATCGCGCCGTGCGCGAACAAGGCGGCGCCTACGGCGGCGGTGCCGGTCAGGACAACAACTCCGCAGCCTTCCGCTTCTACTCCTACCGCGACCCGCGTCTGGAGGAGACTCTCAAAGATTTTGACCGGGCGGTTGACTGGGTGATGACGACTGACTTGCCCTGGCAGGCAGTGGAAGAAGCGATTCTGGGGGTGATCAGCGGCATCGATAAACCCGACTCACCGGCGGGCCGCGCCAAGCGCATGTACCACGGCGACCTGCTCGGCCGCACACTGGAGCTGCGCCAGCAATTCCGCGCCCGTGTGTTGGCGACCCGCCTGGAGGACTTGCGCCGAGTCGCCGGTACCTACCTGTCTGCAGACAAAGCCAATATCGCCGTCATCAGCGACCACAGCCGTCAGGATGCCGTTGCAGCTCTGGGTCTGGAAATCAAAAAGCTCTGAGAGAAAGGCTCAAGGAAAAGACAAATGTGCGGCTGCGGCCGCACATTTTGTTTAAAGGGAGAGATTGCGATAGTTGCCGTCTAGGTAAATCAGTGGAGCCGGACCTGAACTGGCAACCCGCACCGCGATAATCCGACCCACCACTATGTTGTGGGTGCCGTAAGGCTGCACCAGGTCTACCTCACATTCGAATACCGCTTCCGCGTCTTCCAGATAGGGCGTCTGATCTGGGGCGAACAACCAACGGCCCAAATCAAACCGTTTTTCGCCCTGATCACCGGTGGCACAGAGAATGGAAATGTCCGCATGGTCCTTGCCGAGGATATTGATGGCGAATCTCTGCCCCAGGGTCAAAACCGGCGCGACGCGTGCATTGCGATTGACACAGACCAGCAGCGACGCCGGTTGGTCCGAGACCGAGGTAACTGAGGAGGCGGTCATGGCGTAACGCTTGCCATCCGCTGCTTGAGCCGAAACCACACTGACGCCTGATGGCAAACGTCGCATGCCATCTTTCATAGCCCTAGCCAAATCCTGAATCATTACCCTCGCAACCTCCGCCAAAAAATGCCCGCATGATACCCACATCATCCTTTGATTGATATGAGTCAAAGATAAACACTGACTATTAAGTACACTCCAACTCATGGATTATTCCAATAGACCAATCAAGTATTGGGGAGTTGTATTGCTATGTCAGTGTCCGGCCAGCATCTGCTTTGGGATGAGGCATTAATCCAGCGCTACAACCTCAGCGGTCCGCGCTACACCTCCTACCCGACAGCGCCACAATTTCAAATTGGCTTCAATCAGGAACATTGGCACCGGGCGGTGGCAAAGGGCAACCAGAGCCAACGGCCGCTCTCCCTATATTTTCATATCCCCTTCTGCAGCACCGTTTGCTACTACTGCGGCTGCAATAAAATCGTCACCGCCAATCGCGCCAGGGCCGAACCCTATCTCGTCGCATTGAAGCGGGAAATCACAATGCAAGCGGCCTATGTGGACCGCACCCGTCCGGTTAACCAATTGCACTTGGGCGGCGGCACGCCGACCTACCTGGATGACGCGCAGATAGCCGAGCTGATGAAGCACATTCGCGCGGAATTTCCCCTACGCAAAGACGATTTAGGGGAATATTCGCTCGAGATCCACCCGCAGAGCGTGACGCCGGCGCGCCTGGACCATCTGCGTGCGCTGGGCTTCAATCGTTTGAGTTTCGGCGTGCAGGATTTCGATAAGGACGTGCAAAAAGCGGTCAATCGCTTTAACAGTGAAGAGGAAGTGGCCGAGTTGGTCAACGCGAGCCGCGCTCTGGGATTTCAATCCTTGAACCTGGATTTGATCTACGGATTGCCGCGGCAAAATTACGGCACCTTTGCCAATACCCTGGCAACGATCACCCAGCTACGCCCCGACCGCATTTCCCTCTTCAACTACGCGCACATGCCGCACCTGTTCAAATCCCAACACCAAATCAACGCGGCGGAACTGCCGGAGCCGCAAGAAAAGCTGCGCATTCTGCACAACAGCATTGAGCAGTTGCAGTCAGCAGGTTATGTCTACATTGGCATGGATCACTTTGCCCTGCCCGATGATGAGCTCTGCATCGCACAACGCCGCGGAACGTTGCAGCGGAATTTCCAGGGTTATTCGACCCATAGCGATTGCGATCTGCTGGCATTCGGGGTGTCATCCATAAGTTCGCTGGGTGACGTTTTAGTGCAGAACCACAAAGAGATAAATGCCTATCAAAATGCGCTGCAGAACAACCAGCTGGCGTTTGATAAAGGTTTGATCCTAAGCCGTGACGACCTTATTCGCCGAAAAGTAATCAATCAATTAATCTGTCAATTTGAATTGGATTTCATAACCATCGAACGTGAGTGCGCCATTCGCTTTACCGACTATTTTGCCGCCGAATTGGATGCTCTCAAACCTTTGGCGGACGATGGATTAGTGACACTTAATGCGTCCGGCATCAGGGTTTCAAATCCAGGTCGCTTGCTCATCCGCTGCGTATGCATGATTTTTGATGCGTACCTGAAAAAAACAGAGGAAAGCACGCAGTCACGTTACTCGCGCATCATCTGAGACGAACAAAGATTTACATAATTCCTGAAAAACCAAAGCGGATTATTCGTTAACCTGTTCCTTCACCACTGAAGCGTGGTGGCGCAATCAAGTACATAGGTTTCCAATAACGAACAGGAGTGCTTATGAAGATCCGCAATTTACTTATCTGGACCGCCGTCCTATTAGGGTTTGGCTTGTCTTTTAGTCAGGCCAACGCTCTACTCCCTCCACCACCTTCCGAAACACAACATTTCGAAATCACCCAGGGCAAAGTAACAGTTCAACCTGTATTCTGCCGGCAACCGTGCGAAGCACAATCCGGCGAATTTACCGGCAGCTTCGACGCGCTGTTTGTCCGCGACCAAATCCTGCTGTCCAATATCGTTCTAAAAAGCGAAGTGGATTTCATTCTGCCGGAAGACCCTTATACAGGCTCTGGCGGAGCCGTTCACCACGCGAAACATTATTTTGACGGCAGGACTTTGGTTCTCGAAGGGACAACCGATTCCAGCGCGTTTGATGGCCCCATAGTCACCTACAGTTTGGTGGCTGAGGTTGCAGAGGGAGCTCCTATCGGCTTCGATCCCCACGGTTATTACCTCGCCCGTCAGGATTACCGCAAATGTGCGGCGCCCTTGTGCGGTGGAATTTATTTAAAAGCCGTGAACGGAAAAGCGCTGCAGTGCCTCGACGGACGTTCACAACGCGAGTGTTATGTCGGCACGCCGGACTGGGGCAAACTCGGCTTTAATCCCTTTGCCGAGGCGGTGGGTGACGAACTGCTGCTTAAAGGCAATCTTTTTGACGACGTGAAACTCGGTCGTTTTGTCGCAACCGAAGCAGCTTACGCAGCTGGCAAAGGCAAAGCCAAAGGCACGTTCTACGCAGTGGAAAATAACGGCTTGGTTTGCATCAGCAGTCCCTGCTTCAGCTTTGACGAGTACACCCTCAACAGCAAAAAAGCCCCGCAAGCCATTTCCGATGTGGACCTTACCCGCGCTGGCGCCAGTGACGAAGCCATCGAAATCGCCTATCAATTAATGGCCAATGACGAACCCGTAGTAATCGTCGGAGCCAATCACCGTTATCGCGGATTTTCCGGAATTGGGGTGCGCCTGGTTGCGACCCAATTTTATCTGCCGGTCAAACCAGCGAGCCGTTGAATAACATCATCCGCACAGGGATGTGCGGACTTGGTCGTCAGCCTGTCGACTTCTCTAAATGACGCACCGCCGCCAACAATGAGCGGGTATAGGGATGCTGGGGATTATTGAATAAGTCTTCCGTCTCCCCCACTTCCACGATTTTTCCATTCTGCATTACCGCCACGCGATCCGCGATATAACGCACCACGCCCAGATCGTGGGAAATAAATAGCATCGCTAAGCGATATTTTTCTGTCAGTTTCAACAGCAGCTCGAGAATTTGCGCCTGAATGGTCACGTCCAATGCCGATACCGGCTCATCGGCAATCATTAATTGTGGTCGCACCGCCAGCGCACGAGCAATCGCTATACGCTGACGCTGACCACCGGAAAATTCATGGGGATATTTGCGGATCATGCGGCGATCGAGACCCACATCATCCATCAATTGATTCACCATCTGCAGAACATTCTTTTTATCTGCAAGGCCGTGTAATAACAGCGGTTCCGCCAGAGCATCAAAAACCGTCATGCGCGGGTTAAGTGAAGCGTAGGGATCCTGAAAAATCATTTGAAAACGCCGCCGTGCGCGTCGCAGCGTGGCAGCATTCATACCGGACAGATCTGCGCCATCCAGACTCACCTCACCCGCACTGGGCTCGATAAGCCGCATAATGCTGCGGCCCAAGGTGGATTTGCCGGAGCCGGACTCGCCAACCAGACCGAGGATCTCGCCTTTACGCAGTGAAAGGTTGACTCCTTCCACCGCACGGAATTGAGTGCGATTGCGACGAAAAAATCCCCGTCGCAACACAAACTCGGTGCAAAGATCATCGACCTTCAAAAAAGGCTCATCATTTTCGGCATATTGTTTGGCGTAGGGCTTTGCCGTTGTCGGCAGCGCCGCCACCAGTTTTTGCGTGTAAGGATGTTGGGGAGAAAAAAACACCGCGTCGGCGCTGCCGCTTTCCACCCGTTTGCCTTTTTCCATCACCACCACTTCATCGGCCATATGCGCGACCACACCGAGGTCGTGGGAAATAAAAATCACTGCCAGATTATGGTCTTTCTGCAAGCGTTTAAGCAGCGTCAAGATTTGAGCCTGAATGGTTACGTCGAGCGCAGTGGTGGGCTCATCTGCAATTAACAATTGAGGATTGTTGATCAGGGCCATGGCGATCATAACGCGCTGGCGCATACCGCCGGAAAATTCGTGGGGAAAACTATCAAAGCGTTTTGCCGCTTCGCGGATACCCACTTCATCCAAAGCCTCTATAGCACGGCGGCGCGCCTCCCGCTCGGCCATATTCTGATGCACGCGCAGGGGCTCGATCAGCTGCTTGCCAATGGTCATATGGGGATTTAGCGAGGTCATGGGATCCTGAAATACCATGCCGATTTTTTTACCGCGTACATAGCGCAATTGCGTGCGGCTCATGTTCAGAAGATCCTCGCCAGCAAATATGGCTTTGCCTGACTCCACCCGTCCGGGCGGAGTGGGGACAAGTCCCATAATGCTGTAACAGGCAACGGATTTTCCCGAGCCGGACTCACCGACTATACCGAGGACCTTGCCGGGCTCTACGGAAAAACTGACATCATCAACGGCGGTGATCACGCCGTCGCGGGTATAAAAACGGGTAGTCAGATTATCGACGCGCAACAAGGTCATAAATCAGTCCTGAGAAGCCCGCGGATCGAGAGCATCGCGTAAACCGTCACCGAGAAAATTGAGAGCGAACAAGGTGAGGCTGAGAGTCGCAGCAGGGAAAATCAACAGCCACGGATATTCCTCCATGGTTTCCACACCATTTGAAATCAGTGATCCCCAGGAACTCTCCGGCGGCTGTATACCGAGCCCGAGAAAGCTCAAAAAGGATTCCAATAAAATGACACTGGGAATTGTGAGAGTGGTGTAGATAATAATCGGCCCAAGAATATTAGGTGCCACATGGCGCAACATAATGCGGCTACGCGACATGCCCATGGCCACCGCTGCTTCGATAAATTCCTGGTGTTTTATTGCCATCACCTGACCGCGCACTATGCGCGCCATGGTAAGCCACTCCACCGCGCCTATTGCCAGAAACAAAAGCAACATACTGCGACCGAAAACCACGGTGAGCAGAATAATAAAGATGGTGAACGGCAGCGCATATAACACATCCACAAAACGCATCATCGCCACGTCCAGGCGCCCGCCGACATATCCCGCAATGGTTCCCCATGCAACGCCGATACACAGAGCAACACTGGTGGCGATAAATCCCACCATCAAAGAAATGCGGCTGCCGTAGAGTATCCGCGTCAATTGGTCGCGCCCAAAAATATCCGTTCCCATCCAATGCTCCCAGGAAGGCGGCGTGGCCCCCAGGGAAAGATCCTGCTCCTCATATGAATAAGGCGCAATCCAGGGTGTAAGAAGGGCCAGCACCACCATCACGATCAACAAGACCAGACCGGTCAACGCCAGCTTGTTTTTCTTCAGGCGGGCAAACGCGTCCTGCCAAAGCGATCGGCCTTTTTCAACTTGTGCCAGACCTTCCACCATGATGGTGTCGTTCATTGCGCTTTCTCCAAATTTTTACGCAATTTGGGATTGAGCCAGATAGCGAGAATATCGGCCAGGAGGTTGCACACGATAATAAAAAAAGCGAACAAAATGGTCATACCGAGAATCATGGTGTAATCGCGGTTGAACGCCGCCTGCAAATAAAATCGTCCCAATCCCGGAATCTGATAAATGGTTTCCACCACAAATGAGCCGGACAACAACCCCGCCACCGCCGGTCCCGCAAATGACACGACCGGTGCCATTGCGCCGCGCAGTGCGTGGTGCCACACCACTCGCCATTCACTAAGACCCTTGGCGCGCGCGGTACGAATATAGTCGTGCGACAGAGTTTCCAGCATGCCGCCGCGGGAGAGACGAGCTAAATAAGCGGCATAACTGGCACCAAGTGTCAGCGCGGGGAGAATTTTGTCGCCGGGTGACACTCCCCAACCGGAAACCGGCAACCACTCCAAACCGATGCCGATTCCCAAAATCAACAGCGGGCCCAGCACAAATGACGGCAGACAAATGCCGATCATCGCCAGCGACATAGGGACATAATCTTGCAGGGTATTAGGTTTTAATGAGGCCACAATACCTGCGGTAATGCCAATCAGCATCGCCACTAAAAGCGCGTAGACACTGAGTTCCAAAGTCACTGGCAATCCGGCAGCGATCACTTCTGTGACAGTACGACTAGGGTATTTGAATGAAGGTCCAAAATCCCCTTGCAGCAGGTGAAACAGATAATTGCCGAACTGGATGTGGATGGGATCGTCGAGGTGATAACGTTTATTTAAATTTTCCAGCACCTGCGCCGGAACTGCCCGCTCGGCGTCAAATGGGCCGCCGGGGGCGAGGCGTATCAACACAAAAGTGACGGTAATCACCAGCAACAATACCGGTATTGCGGTCAGCAAACGCTGCAAAATAATGCGCAACATCTCTAGGCCTTATGGTGAGGGTTGCTGCAGGTAGACATGTTTCAACGGATGAAAATGCATGGCATTGTCGTACCAGCCCTGCACTGAGGTGCGAACGAGATTAAGATCCGAATAATAATAAAGCGGAATAATCGGCATCTCTTCCGACAACAGACGATTGGCTTCCTCGAATAATTCGTTGCGGCGGGACGTATCGGATGTCGATGCAATTTGATTCATGAGCTCATCATATTCAGCATTTTTCCAACCGGTATTATTATTGCCCGAATAAGAGCGCAATATATCGAAGAAATTTGACGGGTCCAAATAGTCGGCAACCCAACCGGCGCGAACGATATCGTGCTCAAGATTTTTCCGCGCCATCATGTACACCTTCCATTCTTTGTTTTCCAACTGAATATCGACATTGAGATTCTTTTTCAACATCTGCTGCACCGCGAGCGCAACTTTCTGATGGTTGTCGTGGGTGTTGTACATCAGCGAAAAAATTGGAAAATTTTTACCGTCTGGATAACCCGCTTCCGCTAACAAGCGTCGCGCCTCCTCTACATCTTCCTGCCAATACACTTGCGGTTGGTAGCCGGCGGGATCTGGGGGAACAAAGTTTTGCGCCGGTACTTCACCACCCTTGGTCACTTTCTCGACAATCAGTTTGCGATCCACTGCCAGAGCAAATGCGCGACGCACTCGGGCATCATCGAAGGGTTTTCGATTGACGTTGAACTCATAGTAGTAGCTGGCATAGGTGGGCACCACGCGCAGCACGTCCGGATCCTTTTTACGGTAGACCTCAATTTTTTCGATATCCATTTGCGGGGTGTTGGTCAGATGGATTTGACCGGTGCGAAAAGCGCGCTCCTCTGCCTGCTGGTCTTCGATGGGGAAAAAGTGGACGCCACGAAGTTTAACGGCGTCTTTGTCCCAGTATGTTTCACTTTTCGCCAACTCGATGACTTTATTGATTTCCCAGTTTTTCAACACAAACGGACCGTTACCCACCAGATTACCCGGTAGCGTCCACCTGGATGCCGGGTCATTGATGCCGCCGAATTTCTCCAGGGTCGGGCCATGGATTGGATAATAAGAATGGTGATCCAGCAACTGCAGAAAAAAATGTGCGGGGTGAGTTAGCGTTACTTCGAGCTCATGCGCCGATAGCGCTTTCACGCCGACCTGAGCAAAATCCGTGATTTTTCCAGCATGAAAATCTTCTGCGCCCTCAATGTAATACATCATATAGGCATAGGCGTTTGGCACACTGGGTGTCAGCGCCCGGCGCCAGGAATAAACAAAATCCTTCGCAGTGACTGGATCGCCATTTGACCAGCGTGCGTTTTCGCGCAATTGAAAGCGATAGACACGGCCGTCTTCAGAAATTGTCCAAGATTTTGCCACTCCCGGTTTCGGCTCGAGGGTCGCGTGATCTTTACTGATCAGCCCTTCGAACAAATTCATAATAATATTGTTGTCGGGACTGCCGGTGGTTAAATGCGGATCCAGGCTCTTCGGTTCATCACCGTTGCCATAATACAGAATCTGATTTTGGTTGCCGTATTCAACGTTGCTGAGCTTTTCCTCAGTACAGCTGCACAGCAGCAAAAAGACGAATGCACAACAGGCATAAATGCCGGCTTTAGCGCTTGGCGCTGTCATCGAGATAAACTCCTTTAAAATTCTGCTGATCGACCATGGTGAACTCGAAACCTTTTACATAGGGCTTCTTTAAATAGGAATAGGTGTAGTAGTAGAGCGGTAGCAGCGGCAACTCATTTAATAAAATGCCCTCCGCTTTGAACAAAAGCTCATAGCGCTCCTGTTCTGTCGGCGCCACATTGGACGCTTCCACCAGCTTATCGAACTCGGTGTTGCTCCAACCGGTATCGTTCATGCCGTGCCCGGTGCGAAGCGAATCGAGAAAATCGACAGGGTCCGCAAACGAGCTGGAAGATCCCGCCCGGGCGATATCGTGCTCCAGATTCTGGCGGAAATTCAAAAAGACTTTCCACTCCTGGTTCTCCAGCGCTACGTCAACGTTCAACTCCTTTTTCCACATTTGCTGAATCGCCACGGCCAGCGCCTGATGCAATTCCGCAGTGTTATAGGTGAGCGTGACCTTGGGGAAATTTTTACCGCCGGGATAACCAGCCTTCGCCAGATACTCGCGGGCCAGTTCGGGATTATAGGGCGGCATTTGCGGCGGTTTATAAGCATCACTGACCGGAGACAAGGCATAAGCAGCGGCCTCGCCATTTTTAGTGATGTGTTGTGTAATCAGATCTTTATTGACCGCATAAGCAAAGGCACGGCGAACGTCGGCATTATCAAATGGCGGTTTGCGTGTGTTGAACAGATAAAAATAAGTTGCATAAGCGGGCTGCGAAAAGAACACATCCGGCATTTCGGCTTTATACCGCGCAATTTTATCAACAGGAATGCGACTGCCGTAGGCGACATCAATTTGCCCCGAGCGGAACAGCCGCTCTTCCACGGATTCGTTTTCAGCCGGATTAAGCAAGAGTTTTTGCAGCAGGACTTGATCTGCATCCCAATAATGCGGGTTTTTTTCCGCCTCGATAATTTGATTCAATTCAAAATATTTGAGCACAAAGGGACCACTACCAACATAATTCCCGGCGCGGGTCCAGGGGTTGTTGGGATCGTCTATAGCACCAAATTTCTCTACCGTAGCGCGGTGCACAGGCGCGGTTCTCACATCCGCAACGCGTTTCAAAAAAAGCGGGTCGCGTCGCTCGAGACGGAATTCCAGCAACCGCTCTGATAAAGCGGTCACGCCCACCTGGGAAAAATCGGTTATCTCGCCACGGTAAAACGCCCCGGCATTTTTAATCGCGAAATAATCCAGCGCGAATTGATTGCCCAACGCCGGCGACAATATTCGACGCCAGGAATAAACAAAATCTTCGGCAGTGATCGGATCGCCGTTAGACCACTTCGCATTTTCCCGCAGCGTAAACCGATACAAGGTTCCGTCTTCCAATATCTCCCAGGACTCGGCGATCCCCGGCTTCTGCGCAAAGGTTTTGAAGTCGGTTACCAAAAGACTTTCCATCAATGCGGCGACCACCTTTAACCCAGGTACGTCGGTGACCTGATGCGGGTCTATGGTGCCAGGAAACGCACCTATGGTAATTCGCAGCGCCTGCTCTGGCGGTTTGGCATCACCGGATTTATTTGGCTCTTTACTGCAAGCAGTCAAAGCGCCCAGAAAAATTAAAGCCAGAAATATCAGACGCATGAGCAATCATCCGTATTGTGCAATAAGTCAGGTGAATTCGCCGCGGTCATGGCTTGGTGCCGCTGCGCATGGATTCGGCGAACGCGTCGAAATTAAAAGGGCGGCCGAGAAATTCCGCTACGACATCCGCAGCCGGCCGCGAGGCGCCCGCTGCGAGCACAGTGTGGCGATAGCGGTTTGCAAGCTGTCGGTTGCGCAGGCCCTTTTTCTCAAATTCGCGGAACATGTCGGTGGCGATCACCTTGGACCACATATAGGTGTAATACATCGCGGAATATCCATCCAAGTGGCCGAAGCTGGTGTAAAGATAGGTGTCTTCCACATAGGGAAATGGTGAATATTGGTTCTGCAGATCAATCATCAGGCGATCCAGATCCATGGTCGCGGGATCGCGGTTGTAATAATTGAGAGATAAAGCCGCATAGAACATCTGGTGACGGACAAAGATGCCTTGGCCAAAATCCCGCGCCGCAGTCATTTTGCGCACCAGCTCCACAGGAATCGGTTCCCCTGCGCTATTGCGGGCGAAGGTGTGCAAGGTTTCCAGATCCCATACCCACTCCTCCAGCATCTGCGACGGCGCCTCAACAAAATCCCGCTGAGTGTTGGTACCGGCAAATCTCGCCCAAGGCAAATCACCACCGAAAAGTGTATGCAGCAAATGGCCAAACTCGTGCAGAAAGGTTTCTACGTCATTGTGCTCAAGCAGGTCGACGCCACCATCGCCCCCTGGGAAGTTACAGACCAATGCCGCTAAGGGTGTCTGCACGCCCTTAACGCCATCGCGAATGCCGAATTGCGCGGCGTGTTGATACTTGCCAGCTCTAGGGTGCATATCCAGATAAAACTGGCCTAGTAATTTGCCGTTTTCCCACATTTCATAGGCTTCTACGGAAGGATGCCAAACGTCGGTTTGCCACGGCTTGATTTGCACGCCGAACAAGTCTTCGACTAGGGTAAATATCCCAGTTTTGACTTTGGCGTAGGAAAAATATTGCCGCACTTCTTGCGGATCTACGGCGTAGACTTCGTTGCGAATCAGATTTTCCAGATAGGTCTTTTGCCAGTCGCTGACATGGGTGGCGCCAGGTTGAATTTGCTGCAAGCGCTGCAACAGAGTGGTGTAATCCTGATCCGCCCGGGGTTTGGCGATAAAAGTAATTTGATCGATAAAATCCGCTGCCTTGGTGGCGGAGCCGATCATTTTGTCCGCCGTAATGTAATCGGCAAAATTGTGGTATCCGAGCAAATTTGCCAATTCGTGGCGCGCCGTTAAAAGTTGTTTTAAGACGGCTTTATTAATGGGATAGCCGCGCTGACGAAAGGCGACGTACATTTTGCGGCGCGCCTCGTCACTGGTCGCGTACTGCATTAAGGGGAAATAATCCGGGTAATCCGTGGAGAGAACGACGTTGCCCTGCGCGTCAGCCGGATGCTTTGCAATAAAGTCCTCCGGCAATCCCTTCAGATCCTGCGCCGTTAAGGTCACCTTGCGAGTGTCTTCGCGCATATTCGCTAAAAATGCCTGTCCCAATTTAACGATTTCCGCGTTCAATTCCCGCACCCGGGCGCGCTGATTTTCCTCCAGCCCCACTCCCGCTAATTTGAATAACTGCAGGGTTTGTTCGGCGTAGTAGCGATCCATATCCGATAGCTCGGCCAGATTGACCTGCAGCAGCCGGTCATAGATAGGTCGCGATAAATTGATGTCCTTCTGTAGGGCCATGAATTTTTGTTCGCAGATGTCGCCGGCGGCGCGCACCGATTCATTGGGATGCACGTTGGCGTAAAGACCCGCCTGCCCCAGCGGCTCATTGGTGAGAATTTCTAGATCATTAATGGCAGTGAGTATGCCGCGCGCTTGTCCCGGCTGTGTATTTTCCAACACTTTAAATGCGTCGCGCGCGCGCTGATACGCTTGTTTGCAGGACGCTATATAAGAAGCGGCTGACTCGTCTTCATAGGTCGGCCAGTCGGCAGCACTGGCATCGGTGGATTTATGCGAAATCGAATCACAGCCACTGAAACAGAGGCAGATCATCAAAATCGCAAGATGGAGAGGGGAAACAGGAAATGTACGAAGAGTAAACGAATAGAAAATGTTTGCGCCATGCTGCGATTTGATCATTGCACCCTCAATTGGTTAGGAGGCCATCCCAAATGGCGATGCGGCAAACGAACTGACAGCGGGCGACTTTTTATTTTTATAGCTCCGGTTATTGTTATAGCTCCGGTTATTTTTACAGCTCCGGCTATTTTTACAGCTCCGGTTATTATTGATAGCCCGGCGTTATTCCCGCTCAGCTATCGGTCGCCAACTTGCGTCGCCAATCCAATTTTTTCTCAATAGCGCTGATCATCATACCGGCAATATCCCTCCCAGTGGCGGTTTCGATTCCTTCGAGTCCAGGCGAGGAATTCACCTCCAGCAGCAGAGGGCCTTTGGAAGAGCGGATAATATCCACGCCCGCGACATGAAGATCCAGCGTTTTGGCCGCTTTAATCGCCAGCTTGCGCTCTTCCGGCGAAATCTTGGTGATACTGGCGGTGCCGCCCTGGTGGATATTCGCACGGAATTCCCCAGCTGCGGCCTTGCGCTCAATTGCGGCCACCACTTTGCCGTCAATCACAAACAGGCGCAAGTCTTTGCCATTGGCCTCCTTAATGAACTCCTGCACCAACAAATTGGCCTGCAGGGATTTGAACGCGTTAATCACGCTTTCCGCCGCTTTGCGGGTTTCCGCTAACACCACGCCCCGCCCTTGCGCCCCCTCGAGCAATTTCACAATCAGCGGTGCGCCGCCGACCATCTCAATCAAATCGCCGGTATCGCTGGGTGAATTGGCAAAGCCGGTCACCGGAATATCCAAGCCATTCTTTAATAGAAGCTGCAGCGAAAAAAGTTTGTCACGGGATTGGGTGATGGCTGAAGACGTGTTTAACGTGAAGGTTCCCAAGCTCTCAAACTGGCGAGTGAGGGCGCAACCGTAAAAGGTCATGCTCGGACGGATTCTGGGGATAACGGCGTCAAGGCCATCTACAATGTTGCCGCCGCGGTAATGGATCTCCGGTTTCTCGGCATCCATTTTGATGTAGCAGTGTTTGATATTGAGGAAGATCATCTTGTGCCCACGCTCTTCCCCCGCCTCGATAATACGGCGGTTGCTGTAAAGCGTGGGATCGCTGGCAAGCAGGCCGATGGTCAGACCCTCCTGCTCCGGCGTCTGATAGCTGCCGTAAAGGTCGAGGAGCACACCTTCATCCATAGTGCCCTGGATGAATCGCTCTTCGGGATCTACCAGCATGCGCCCCGCCATCGCCTCTCGACCGAGCAACATGCGGTAGCCCATGGAATCGCGGTTGGTCAGTGTCAGTTCTATTTCCCGGACTTCCTCCCCCAGTCGCATAGGCACTTTAATGACAAGGCGTTTTTCGCTATCGCCACTGGAGCTGCGCACAGTGCGTCGGTCAACCACGGGGGCTTCGCAGCGCGCAACCACACGACGGTTGTCCTGCAACGGGTGAACTTCGAAGCTCACCCAGTTGGCGCCGTTGCGTTTGAATGTCTGGATATTGACCGCGTGAACGCAAGAGGTTTTTGCCCCGGAATCCACTCGCGCTTTAATCGCGGGAATCCCCAGGGAGGGAAAGGCGCACCACTCCTCACTGCCGATTAACAATTTATCGTTAGCGTACTGCGCCATGCCTATTATTCTCTTGAACCGCCGACCCCATGGGGAATTGCGGCGGATTATGCCCCAAATTCTTTTCCGAGCAAGTGTTTTCGCGCTGAGCGAAAAGCCGCCAGATAAAGCCAATTTCAATCTTCCTCTTTCTCTTTATAATGCGCCGCACCTTGCACCACATAAGCGGATCCTTTTTATGCAAATCGAGAAAGACAAAGTCGTCTCCATCATCTATCAATTGCGAGACGCGGCAGGAGAACAGCTGGAAGACACCGAAGATGGTATTCCGCTCGCCTACCTCCACGGCCATAACAATCTTCTTCCTGCTTTGGAAAAAGCCTTGGCAGGCAAAAAGACAGGCGACAAGCTTGAGCTGACGCTATCCCCCGAAGAGGCCTACGGAGAAATTCGCGAAGGCGCAGTTCAACGTGTGCCGATCAAACATCTGCTGGGCAACACCAAAAGGCTTAAATCAGGCATGGTTGTCCGGGTAAACACGGAACAAGGGCAAGTAACCGGCACGGCAGTGAAGGTCGGCAAATTTATGGTGGATGTGGATCTCAACCATCCCTTTGCTGGCAAGACCCTGATTTTCGAAGTGGAAGTCGTTAAGGTGCGTGATGCCACTGAGAGCGAGATCGCTCACGGCCACGCTCACGGGGACGGCGGTCATCATCATTAAAAGCCCTCGGCGCGTAGCAGAGACGTGCCACCAAAAACATTGCACCAACCAGTAGCACACATCCCTCCAAACGCAAGCCAAACAGATAAGCGGCAAGGTGACCAAGGTCACATTGTCCGCTAGCTTTCGTGGGTTTTTAATAACCATCGGTGCTTTGGGTAGCCTGGGGCAACACCTCCCTTGATTATTCTCCTTTCATGGCCATCCCATTTCCCGTGGATCATGCGTGAAACTTTTATGCACAAACCCGGGGCACAAAATGCATTTTGGGATTCAGAACAGCCAAATCACTACACCCTTACAATTTACATAAGAAAACA